>JAQUYF010000037.1 GCA_028691975.1 Bacteroidales bacterium
TACCAATTACGCCAGATATACCAACTGTATTTCATACGTAAATGCAGTTCCTGCAGATGCAGTTGCCGTTACGGATAGTGTTAAGGGTGTGGGAGCGGTAGATTTTACGCCTGTCACTTTGAGCCGCGCCGAGGACAGCAATCTGAATGGTACTATTTACAGAATTACCAACGACGTTACTGCAGACAAATGGAAGGTATTTAAACTGTCATTTGTTTATAATAATCCGCGTGCCTCTCTTCCTGTTGCACATGTATTTGTCAACAGAGGAGACAAGGAAATTCATATTCCGTTTGAAGCTCCTACCTCCGAGATAAACTACTCTTATTTCGGGACAGGTGACGACAAGACAGATCTGGCAACGGGCAACTATTTTTCATCGACCGGCAATTATCCGTTTGCAATCTATCTTTCAAATGCAAACGAAAGAGATTTGTTTAAACTTCTGGATGCTCAGAATGAGCAGACTCCTATAGATTCGCTTTATCCTCAATATATCGGTTGGGTAACCTCCGGTGGACAGCAGAACACAAAGTGGTATAAAGAGTAATTACAGTAAAGATATTTAATTAGTAGAGCCGTTGTTTACAACGACTCTACTTTTTTTATTATATTTGTCACCAAAATTAATTATTGCCATGAGACGTTTTTCCGTTTCCCTGTTTTTGATACTCTGGCTTCCTCTCTTCGGTTTCGCGCAGAAGGATGTCAATCAGGATGTATTTCTTAAAGACATAGATACTTACATAGAACAGGTCCGTACAGACTGGAAGATTCCGGGATTGGGAGTGGCTATTGTTAAGGATGATCATGTCATTTTTTCTAAAGGATATGGAGTAAAAGATCTCTCCAAGCCTGAAGATAAGATAGACGAACATACACTTTTTCAGATAGGTTCCGTATCCAAGTCCTTTACTGCTGCTGTGCTTGCACAGTTGGTGGATGAGGGTTTGCTCCATTGGGAGGATACTGTTAAGAATATTCTTCCGGATTTCGAGATGTATGACCCATGGGTTAGCCGCAATATGCAGGTTAAGGATCTTACTTCACACCGTACCGGTTTGGGCGGTCAGGTTGGTACATATATTCCCAATTTGGGCTATGACAGGGATGATGTGTACAGGATGCTGGCACTCCTTAAGCCCGCATATACATTCAGAGGCGACTATCAATACAACAATATTACCTTTATTCCTGCTGCCAGGATTATTGAGAAGATAACGGATAAGAGCTGGGAGGATAATATTCGGGAGCGCATCTTCGACAAGCTTGGTATGACCGAATCCACATTGAACGGGGAGGGCTTTGCCGCTGCCGACAATGCAGCACTTCCGTATGAATTTATTTCCCGTAACGGGGAAATGGTTGTCAATCCGCTGTATGGTGAAGAGCAGGCTCTCTGGTGGCTGACGGTTATCGGTCCTGCAGGATCAATATGCTGTACCCCGACAGATCTGATCAAGTGGGCACAGTTTCATCTGAACATGGGTAAGGTGGACGGAAAGCAGGTTATCTCCGAGAAGAGCATGAAATATCTCCATACCGGTGTGACGATTACTTCGCAAAATGAGGACCGTACCACTCTCTATGGACACTGCTGGTTTGTAGAGCAGACCAAAAAGGGACGGCTCTATTTCCATACGGGTACGACATGGGGCATGACGACACTTTGCTGCTACATGCCTGAGTTGAATTTAGGTATGACCGTTCAGGTCAACTCCGAAGCTCCGTCAGATCCCCGTTATGCGATTATGAGGCGTCTGATTGACCTTTATCTCGGTGAGCCGGACAAAGATTACAATGCGGATTATCTGGCACAGTGGTACAAGGGAGCTCAAGCCAAGGCTGAGAAGGAGGCTAAGAGTGTTGCCGAACAGAAGATTACAGAGGCTCCGGCTTCCAGGGCCCTTGTCGGGAAATATGGCAAGGATGCACTGTTTGGGGATGCATGGGTCACTTTAGAGAAAGGTAAGTTGTATATTAAAGTCGGCAAGCAGGGTTGGAAGCATCAACTGAAACATATAACAGGCAACAAGTATAATTTCCGCAGCGATGGGGCAGGATTTGATATTACGTTTACGATGGATGCGGCAGGTAAGAAAGCAGCCTCATTTGAGATAGATTTTGGAGAGGGAGAGGATTTCGGCCCGTGGACAAGAGTCAGCAAATAATATAATTATCATACAAATGAAAAAAATCACACTTCTATTGGCGGTTGTTCTGCTTGCAGTCAATCTGATGGCCAAGTCTCCTATTATCGGTATTTCAGGCTATGTTGACGGTTCACAAAATGTCGCAAACAATACTTATATCAATTCTGTTCGAATGGCAGGCGGTGTCCCTGTCGTAATCCCTGTGACCACTGATGATGCACAGATTGCTTCTATACTTGAGGTAATTAATGGACTGGTGATGACGGGAGGTGAGGATTTTGATCCGTTAAAGTGGTATAACGAGGAGCCGCTTCGCGCAAATGGAGATATTGCTCCTGTAAGAGACGAGTTTGATGTAAAGCTGGTACGTGCTGCTGTCGCAAAAGGTATTCCGGTATTGGGTATTTGCCGTGGCGAGCAGTTGTTGAGTGTGGCTTTTGGCGGCTCACTGTATCAGGATATTCCTTCCCAGGTTAAGGACAGTTATGTAAAACATCGTCAAAGCGGAACTCCCGGCAGTTACGGGACTCATACTATTGAGATTGACAAAGGCTCTCTGCTGTCGAAGCAGATAGGCGCGACTACTGCAGTTGTAAATTCTTTTCACCATCAGGCAGTAAAGGATGTCCCTTATGGGTTTAAGGTTACCGCGAAGTCTGTCGATGGAGTTATCGAGGCAATGGAAAGGGTCGCTCCGTTGAAAGATTATCCGGATGGTGGCGCTACCATTATGGGTGTTCAGTTTCACCCTGAGATATTTACGTCTGCAGGAGACACTACCTTCATAGGCATCTTCAAATATCTAATCTCTGAAGCGTGCAGATAGTCGTAAACGATTAAACTAATAATTATTATTATGAAAAAAAATGTGAAATTCGGTTTGTGGGCCATCTTGTTATTGGTGGTCGGCTATTTTGTGGGAGCTTTAGTCGGGTTCCCGCTTGTTGAAAAAGATGTTTCCGGTGGCGATATCGGAAGAGTTAACAGATATAAGAAAACAGTTGTTTCCGAGCAGATGAAAGCTTTTGAAGAGAAGATAAAGGCTGACGAGGACTTCAGGGATCAAACTATTTATTCTATGTCATTTATCAATGCCCGTACAATGGGGTTCAGGGATAATGCTCAGATGGCAGCTGAGGCTACTGCCGATATTCCTGAGCTTAACGGGATGTCTAAAGAGATGCTTTCGCTTATGGAGTTTGCAAATAACGCGGAAGGCTCTTCCCAGGAAGCTCTTGCCGCTTTAGAAGCTCTTTTGTCAGGCAAAAATGTCAATTACGAAGAGCTTTCCAACAATGCAATCATCTCCTATATGCTTCTGAACAGAGGCGTTGAGACCGCTAAGGAATATGTGGGTGCCGTAGATGATTTCTTACGTGGCAAGAAGGTTGAGGATTACAATATTCTTGCATTTACCCGTGACCAGTGGGCATCTTATTGCACATTGGATGCCATTATGGACGATAATGAAGAGGATATGAAGTTTTGGAACAGCAAATATCTGTTGCTTGAGCCGGAAAAAATGGGTATTATTGTTACAAACCTTAGCGAGAAGCTGCAGGTCCGTGCTGCAGCAGAGGCGTTTTTTAATCAGATCCCGCTTTCTTTTGCCTCCTCCGATTCGAAATTAGAAAGTCGGATGGTGCTTGGTATGGTATATAGTAATGCTCAAAAGATGCAGGTAATGATGCTCGAAGGTTCGGCAAAGAATTTTTCTAATCAGAATTTTATTCAGGCTGTTAACCAGCTTGGCGTAATGTCTACAAATTCTGCTATGCTCTCCTCATGTGATGAATTGTGTCAAAGTTTGATGCCTGACGCATGTAAAGCCATTGTAATCAGATCTTTTACGACAGAAGGCTTGCAGGCGTTATTTGATACTGACGTATTTGGGGATCATGCCCCGATGCAGGCTACGGTTGTGATTGGTAATCAAAATGATATGATTGCTGCTCAGTCAGGCGACATGAATAAGTCTTCAGAATCCATAGATAGAATGCTGATGGCACAGGGACAGTTCTTAGGTGCCCTTAAGTCGGGGTCAGGACTCGGCAGTATTGATACGGATTGTCTTGGAGTGATGGCTAATTGTGCAACCAATTCTGCAGTCATGCAATATGCTTCGGTACTCAGTGCAGGAAATAACGCATTTAACTTTAATCATAACCTTATAAAATAATAAGCAGATTAGATGACATGAAACGGTGTGCGCAAATAGTACTGTTTCTGACCTTATCTTTAATATTCCGGGCTTTCGTGCCGCAATTTACTCAGGCTCAGACTATTTATAAGATAGAGGCTGACGATGCTTTCTTCATGTTTTTTGATCCGCAACTCTCTCAGTACATGCCCCATATTACACGTATGTACCAGCGAGGCAAGGCGCTTCACAATCAGATTTGGAACAGTGACACGTTGACATTCAAATATATCCCGCAGAAGCCCGTGATGTATATTACAGACTGGGAGGATGATGGTAATGCCGGCGTGTCAGCCCTTCCCACCACCACTATCGGTATAGGAATGGCTCCGCTCAATTATTCGTTTTTCATCGCACCTTCAGTAGAGCGTTATTCCCATCTGTTTTCCCACGAATATACTCACGTGGTGATGGCAGACAAGTACAACGCAACCGATTTGGGATGGCGCAAATTTTTGGGGACGAAAGTATCGGTTGATTCGAGATATCCTATTTCGGCTTTCTGGAGTTATTTTTCGGTACCACGCTGGTATTCGGCACGTTGGTATCATGAGGGAATAGCCTGTTTTATGGAAACGTGGTTTGGCGGAGGAGTTGGCAGAGCACTTGGCGGATATGATGAAATGTACTTTAGAAGCATTGTCAATGAGCATGATAAGCTATTTTCCGTAGTGGGACTGGAAACGGAAGGTACCACTCAGGACTTTCAGGTCGGAACGAATGCTTATTTGTACGGTACACGCTTTGTCAATTATCTGGCCCTGCAGTATGGAATAGATTCACTTTTCAGATTTTACAATCGTACTCCGGACAGTAAGAGGTTTTTTGCCAACCAATTTAAGAATGTATATGGTAAGCCTTTGAGAAAAGTTTGGGAGGAGTGGAAAGAGTATGAGGAGTTGCATCAAAAGGATAATCTTGCCGCAATAGAAGAATATCCGGTCACTAATGTTGAGGCGATAGCTGAAAAGCCGCTCGGCTCCATTTCCTGCCCGCTTTACGATGAGCGTAACAAGACGCTCTATGCTGCGGTCAATTACCCGGGTACGTTTGCACACGTCGTGTCGATTGACGTGGCCACAGGAAAGCGTAAAAAATTGATGTTGGTGGATGGCTCAATGCTCTATCAGACGGCTTATCTCGCACTTGACAAGAATCGGGGCAGGCTGTTTATCACAGCTCACAATGGCGGTATCCGAGGGCTGAGAATTTATGATCTGAAGGGCAATCTCATAGAAAAGAAAGAGTATCAGAGGGTCTCAAATATTGTATATGACAATGCTCGAGACAGGCTGTACGGCATCTTTTCCAACGCCGGAGTCTCGCATATTGTCTGGTATGATAAGGATTTGACCAAGATGCACATTCTGTACTCTATTCCTTTCGGGAAGAGCATCTCGGACCTGGATGTCTCTCATGACGGAACGAAGTTGTCAGTCACTATTTTCGGCAACGGAGGGGAGCAGATCCTTGCTCTCTTTAATGTAGCCGATCTTGAAAATGCCATTTTCTCCTATGAGAATGTGCTTACCGTGGATGACACCAATCTGAGCATGTTCCGCTTCTCGCAGGATGATGCAAGTCTGATAGGAAGTAGCTATTATACAGGCGTTTCCAATCTGTGGAGCATAGACCTTTCGACTAAAGAGTTCAATCTTTTGTCAAATACCGAGAACGGCCTTTTCGCTCCGGTTGAGATCTCGAGAGACTCGTTGCTTGCACTTGAGTTTAAGCGGGACGGTATGATTCCGGTTAAGTTGAAAAAAGAGGTGATACATGATGCCAATGCTATTGATATGCTGGGGCAGAAGGCCTTTAACCGCAATCCTCAGTTGGCACATATCTCCGAATTGAGAGACTCTTCAGTGATGGATATTCCGTTTGCAGATGTTTACAATAAAATAGAGAAATACAACTCATTCAAAGAGTTGCGCTTTGCAGGTGCCTATCCCGATATTTCAGGATTTACCGATACATCCTCTTTCAACAACGTCACTCCGGTACTCGGTTATCGCTTTATGTTTCAGGACAAGATAGGCATAAACCGACTTAATTTTTCCATCGGAGCCTCTCCGTGGAGCCACAACGACTGGAAACACAAGATACATGCAAGTCTTAACTGGCAGATTTGGGGCTGGACTCTCGATGCTTACTACAATAGCGTCAATTTTTATGATCTGCTTGGCCCTTTCCGCTCCAGTAGAAAAGGATACAAGGTCGGTCTGTCTTACAAGAGACAGAATACGCTTCTCTTTCCGTTCAAGTGGGATTGGGGAGCAGGAGTGGCTACTTACGGAGGGATGGATAAGCTTCCTCTCTTTCAGGATATTGAAGTGGATGAGGGAATCACCTCTCTGCAGACCGCTTATGCGGAAATAGGAGCATCCAAGATGCGTACATCCCTGGGAGGGGTTATGCCGGAGCAGGGGTACAAGACCTCTTTGCAGCTATCGACTTACTTTGCCGGAGGCAAATTTTATCCCTCTGCAGTATGGCAGTTTGATACGGGATTTTTGATTCCGTTTGCGAGGAATACCTCTTTTTGGCTGCGTTCGGCAGTCGGACATTCATTCGGGGATCTTTCTTCAGCCTTCGGAAATGACTATTTTGGAGGCTTCCGCAATAATTATGTGGATTGCAAGGATGCGTATCGTTACCGTGAGGTGAATGCAATGCCGGGAGCTCGAATAGATCAAATCGCAGCTCATTCGTATGCAAAATTTATGGGAGAACTCAACTTTAAACCCATAAGATTTAACAACTTCGGCTTTTTGGGCCTGTATCCTACCTACGCGCAGATATCGCTTTTCTCGACAGATCTGATCACCAATCCGTGGGGAGCCGGAGTATTCGGCAACTACGTAAATGCCGGCGCCCAAATTAATATTGAGGTGGTGCTGTTTAGCTATTTAAAGACAACATGGTCAGTCGGTTATGCTCATATTTTCAAGACACACGGTCTTCCGGAGGTATTTCCTTCAGGTGGAGAGTGGCTCTTTTCTCTTAAATTGCTCTAACTTTCACAAAAAGTTTGTATATTTACAGACGAATCAAGAGTGATGAAAGAGTTTTTTAAAAAGACTGAGAATAGAAAATCAAATTTCGGTAAGGTCAATCTTATCATTTTTTGCTTTGCGCTGGCGCATGTGGGGACCTGTTTTTTTCTCCACGATACTAAAGTCGGGGACGGATTGTTTTTGACTGTTCTGACTATTGCGCTGATATTCTGTCTTATAAGGTTTTATGGCAGTCCGTTCGATGTGTTTTTGGGGCTGGCGTTTCTGTGCTGTTTTGCCGGCTTTTATTTCGGCACGTCAATGGGCAATCTTTTGAGTGATCTCCACCCCGAGTGGGGAGTCTTCAATAATATGCTGGTTACATTTGTGACTACTGAGATTGTGGGCATCGCCACAGTACTTGTCTTAGGTAAAAGAAGGTAATAGGATATGGTAATTAAGGTTCAGAAGAGGAACTACGGACAGTATCTTGAGATAGCGATTCTTGCCGGAATAGTCTTTGCGGCCAGGATACTTATAGAATATCTTCCGGACCTCGTGGCTAAGGGCACAGGTCAGACTTTCCTTTCTGTGCTTGGGACAGTATTACGTATCTATCCCTTGACGCTGCTGATGCTGGTCTGTGATTATTTTGTGGTAAGAGCAGTGGTAAAGTATTATCCTTATGGAGCTTCATTCGGCAATTCTTTGTTACTCAGGACACTGTTTGAGCTTTTGGGCGTCTTTTTGGTCGCAATGGCTGCAGCTGTAATGATGCAGCTTATGCCTGTGGATATATCCGGTGATACTCTTAACGAGAAGCTGTTTGTGACACTTCTTGTCTGCGCAGTGTTCAATGTCCTGGTAGTTATCATACTTGATCTTTTTTCATATATTAAATGGAAAAATAATAAAGCTATTGCCATTGAGACCAAGCTGCGCCGTCAGGCCGATTACAGATATGCCCTGCTGAAGGGACAGCTCAATCCCCATTTTCTGTTCAACAGCCTAAATGTGCTTGACTATTTGATACATACTAATCAGGATAAAGCTTCCGATTATGTCAAGAAGTTGGCAAATGTCTATCGGTATCAGTTGAATATGGAAGCTCGTTCGGTAGTTACTTTGGATGAGGAGAAGGAGTTTGTAGAGCTTTACCTTGGGTTGATAAAGGAGCGTTTCGGAGAGTCGGTTTCGGTCAACATCGATATAGATAATTCGTACCTCAAAAGGAAAATTGTCCCTTGCGGTATGCAGATGTTGATAGAAAATGCCGTGAAGCACAATGTGGCGAGCAAGAACTGTCCGCTTATCATTAATGTGGAGATTGAAGGTGATACTCTGGTAGTTAGCAATGCGATAAAGCGCAAAATCAACTCTTCCTCTTCTAATGAGGTCGGACTTGACAATATTAACAAGCAGTATGAGATATTGTTTAATTCATCGATTGAAGTCGTTGATGACGATAAGACATTTACAGTAAAAATCCCTTTATTCAGCTAAATTATGACGGTACTGATAATTGAAGACGAGATTCCGGCTCAGCAGCAACTTCTCAGATTGCTGAGCAAGCATTTTCCCGATTTAAGGGTTGTCGGACTTTTGGATTCGATTACCGGTGCCGAGGCGTGGCTGAAAGTCAACAGTGCGGATATTATTTTTATGGATGTAGAGCTTTCGGATGGAGAGTGTTTTGAGATTTTTAAAAGAGTTGAGGTGACTTCGCAGGTGATTATCACCACTGCCTACGAAGATTATGCGTTGCCGGTGTTTCAGGCGAAATGTATTGACTATTTGCTGAAACCCATTGAAGATGAGGCTTTTGAGGCCTCCGTGCATCGCTGTATCGATTTTTGTTCCCACTCTTTGCAGCATGATACGGCAGTAGAACATGAAAAAGTCAAGACTTACAGGCAGCGATTTACAACAAAGGTCGGTAATAATATTATCGTGGTCGAGAGCATCTCGATAGCCTATTTTTATTCGGAGAATAAGACCACATATCTTGTCACTAACGATAAGAAGCAGTACCTGATGGATCTCAGTCTCGATGCTGTTGAGGAGCAGGTGGACCCTCATACCTTCTTCAAACTCTCCAGAGGCTGTATTGCAAGCCTTCAGTCGATTGCCAATATTTCCAAGCATTTCAATTCGAGACTGAAGGTAACCTTGCGACCGGACAATATTGATCCGATACTGGTATCCCGTGCCCGTGTACCGCAACTCATGGAGTGGCTTGAGCAGTAAACACACACAAAATTGAGTTTGATTTTCTCGCAATTCGTCTCGTTATTCTTACAATTCGGAGGTGGTTTCTTTTTTATTAAGGTATTTTGTGTTTAGTTTCGTTAGATTTTATTAAAAATACTAACTTTTCTTAACTTAATATTATGAACAAGCCCAAGATGAGCTTCATGAATATCTTCAATATGTGCTTCGGCTTTTTGGGGATTCAATTAGGTTTAGCTCTTCAGAATGCTAACGTCAGCAGGATTCTTCTCTCCTTTGGGGCTGATGTTAACCATTTATCTTACTTTTGGCTGGCAGCTCCCTTAACGGGAATGATTGTACAGCCGATTATTGGGCATTACAGTGACAGAACATGGGGGAAGCTGGGACGTCGGCGTCCTTATTTCCTTACGGGAGCAATACTTGCATCCCTGATGCTGTTCTTGATGCCTAATGCTCCTGCGCTTGCTCCTTTCCTGTCTCCTTTGCTGATAGGTGCCGGTATCCTTATGATTATGGATGCCTCCATCAATGTATCTATGGAGCCTCTAAGAGCACTTGTCGGGGATAAACTTCCCGCTGAACAGGCTACTCTCGGTTTCTCGGTTCAAACATTTCTCATCGGTATCGGTGCTGTCATCGGTGCTGTTCTTCCATTTGTCTTGACAAAATGGTTCGGAATGTCTAATGTTCCCGAAACTGTCGGTGGCGTTGCTCCAAATGTGAAACTTGCTTTCTATATTGGAGCAATTATTTTGTTATTTTCCGTCATTTGGTCGGTAATGCGAACCAAAGAGTATCCCCCTGATCCGAATGAGAAAAAAGAGAAAGATGCCGGCTTTTTCGAAATCTTCAAGGATTTCGGCAAAATGCCTAAAACCATGCGGCAATTAGGTGTCGTGCAGTTTTTTTCATGGTTTGCACTTTTCTCGATGTGGGTATATATGACTCCTGCCGTGACTGAGCGTTTTGCCGGTGTTTTATCCGAAGGAGATGCAGGTGACTGGGTAGGAGTTCTTCAGGCTATCTACAATGCCGTTGCCGCAGTTATCGCATTTTTATTGCCTGTTGTTGCAAAAAAGATAGGAAGAAAAACCACCCATTCGATCTCACTGCTTTGCGGTGCGTTGGGGTTCGGTTCTTTTATGATTTTCAACAATCCGAACATGCTGATTATTTCCATGATTGGGGTAGGCATCGCATGGGGCTCAATTTTGGCAATGCCTTATGCAATATTGGTCGGATCTCTTCCTGCAAAGAAAATGGGTGTCTATATGGGACTCTTCAATTTCTTTATCACCCTTCCTCAGATCTGTAACGGTTTGTTGGGAGGCACGATGGTAAAGTATATTTACAGAGGACATTCTATCTACGCACTTGTATTTTCAGGAATTTGCCTTTTGATAGGGGCAATATGTATCCTTTTTGTGAATGATTCGGGAGATCCGGCACTACTTCGCCGCAAAAACGCACAAACAAACAAATAATATATAAATTAATTAGTCCTAAAAAATTACTAAAAATTAACGTATGAAACGATTGATGACTATGTTACTTTCGATTATGGTGTTGTCAGCATCGTCTGCCTTTGCACAGTATGTGGTAAAGGGAGTCGTGGTTGATGTTGCCGGCGAGTCTGTAATCGGAGCTGCCGTACTCCAACAGGGAACGGCAAACGGTACTCAGACAGGACTGGACGGAGAATTTACTCTGACAGTTCCTTCTGCAAGTACAGTATTGGAAATTAGCTTTTTGGGCTACCAGACAGTAACTGTTGAAGCAGGTAAAGCTGCCAGAATAGTTATGCAGGACGATACCAAATTTCTTGATGAAGTTGTGGTCGTCGGTTATGGTACAGTCAAAAAGAGCGATATGACAGGATCAGTTTCGGCTGTAAAGGCTGATCAGATCAACAAAGGTGTTATCTCTTCTCCGAGTGACCTTTTGAAAGGTAAGACGGCCGGTGTTGTCATCACTTCAGGTGATGGTCAGCCGGGTTCTGCTTCCACTATTCGTATTCGTGGCGGTTCTTCTCTGAATGCATCCAATGACCCTCTTATCGTTATTGACGGTCTTCCTATCAGTAACGAAAGTATCGGAGGTGTGAGCGACCAACTGTCAAGTATCAACCCAAGTGATATCGAATCATTCACAGTGTTGAAAGATGCTTCTGCAACTGCAATTTACGGTTCACGTGCATCTAATGGTGTCATCATCATTACCACTAAGAAAGGTTCCATCTACACTGATTCCAAGATTCCTAAAGTCTCTTTTGACTTTACATCTTCTTTGAGCCAGAATACCAAATATGTCAACGTAATGACTGCAGACGAGATTCGTGAAGCCATGTTGGCTTATGCAGGAGCGGAATCTGCAGGATATGCTGCCTTAGGCTCCGCCAATACTGATTGGCAGAAAGAAATTTACCAGCTTGCAAAGAGCTTTGATGCCAACTTGAGTTTGTCGGGTAATTTCAAAATAGGTAACGGCAAGCTTCCTTACCGTATATCAGGCGGTTATCTCAATCAGGAAGGTGTCCTGAAAACCTCTGCAATGGATAGAGGGACTTTGTCTCTAAATCTGAATCCTACATTCCTCGACAACCATTTGACTGTAAGTTTGAATGGTAAAGGAATGATGTCAAACAATCATTTTGCAAATACGGGAGCTATCGGTCAGGCAGTAGAATACGATCCGACACAGGAAATATATGATACTACTTCAAACGGCATGGACGGTTATCGTATTTGGGGTACCAACGGTATAGCAAATACACAGTCAACCTGCAACCCTGTCGCTTCTCTTGCACAATATGCGGAGCTTGCAGTTGCCAAGAGATTTATCGGTAACGCACAGATTGATTACAAGATTCACGGTTTTGAGGATTTAAGATTCAACCTCAATCTCGGTATAGATATCTCTTCTTCAAACGGTACAAAAGATACTCCTATAGGTTGTGAGCAGTCTTATCATTCTCAGACACAGAGTGGTTCAGGTTACCATGAGGATTACAGCAACTTTAAGAAAGATGAGACCCTGGAGGCTTACTTCAACTACAATAAAACCATTAGCAAACATACAATTGATGCTATGGCAGGTTATTCTTGGCAGCATTTCTATAAAGAAGCCGATTGGCTCGGAGTTAAAAAGAATACTGGTGAAACTCTTCAGGGAGCACCAAGTAAATCCGAATACTTCCTTGTTTCATTCTTTGGACGTATCAATTACACCTACGACAATCGCTATATGATTACGGCAACTCTTCGTAATGACGGAACTTCAAGATTTTCCAACAATAAATGGGGTCTGTTCCCGTCAGTTGCTTTAGGCTGGAATATTAAGAATGAAAGTTTTCTGGTTGATTCAAAAGCAATTTCCAAGTTAAAATTACGTTTGAGCTATGGTCAGACAGGTCAGCAGGATTTGAACAGCGGTGATTACCCAACATTGGCCGCTTATAAGACAAATCTTGTAGGTAGCTATTATCAGTTTGGGGATCAGGTTATTATTCCTATCACTCCACTTGGATACAACGCCGATTTGAAGTGGGAAACCACCACTACTTACAATGCCGGTTTGGATTTCGGCTTTTTAAGAGACAGAATTACTGCAAGCGTTGATGTTTACTATCGTAAGACTACCGATTTGTTGAACTACACTCCGGTTGCTGCCGGCAGTAACTTGACAAACTATCTTGACGCCAATATCGGCGACCTGGAAAATAAAGGTATTGAAGTTGAACTTAATGTCATTCCGCTTGAGACTAAAGACTGGTACTGGTCTATCGGCTTTAACGGGACATACAACGAGAACAAAATTCTTAAGTTAACTACAAGCGACGGTCCTGATTACACGGGCGTTGCTACAGGCGGCATCAGTGGTGCTGTTGGTAATACCATTCAAAGATATATGGTGGGCTATCCTACAAACTCATTCTATGTATATGAGCAGATTTATCGCGAGGACGGTACTCCTATTATGGGTGCGTATGTTGACAGAAACGGAGACGGTGCAATCACGGAAAACGATATGTACTGCTACAAAAAAGCGGCTCCTGATTTTACTTTCGGTCTGAATACCACTCTGACATGGAAAAACTGGACTTTGGCTGCATCAGCTCACGCTAACGTTGGCAACTATATGTACGACAATATGTCTTCCAGATATGGCCTGATGTCTGATTTGTGGACTAACAACTTTGTGGCTAACCGTATGCAAAACGCTACGATTGCCAACTTCACAACAGCACAATACTTCTCTGATTATTATATCCATAATGCTTCATTCTTCAAGCTTGATAATGTAACATTAGGTTATACCTTCAACTTCGCAAAGAAATATGCTTTGAACATTTTTGCAACTGTTCAAAATGCTCTCGTAGTTACTACATACGAAGGTATTGATCCTGAAATCTTCAGTGGTATCGATAATAATATGTATCCGCGTCCAAGAACCTATATCCTTGGTCTGAAATTTAACTTCTAATTATTTTAAAGATTGAAATTATGAAGAAATATAAAGTTTTATTTATAGCAGCAATTGTTGCACTGTGTGCAGGATTGAGTTCTTGCGTGGGTGATCTGAATGTTACTCCGATTGACCCAAATATAACCCTTCCTGAGGATGTGCTCTCAAGTGAAGATGCTTATGCACAAGTACTTGCAAAATGTTATGCTGCATTGGCTACAAGTAGTTCCGAAGGACCTGACGCCGATCCCGATATCGATGGTGTTGACGGTGGTTTCGGTCAGTATATGCGTGCTTTGTTCTATATGAACGAGCTTCCTACCGATGAGGCTGTTATTTGCTGGAATGACAAAACAGTTGCAAACATGCACAATATGTGCTGGACTTCATCTGACGTTTTCGTTACAGCCATGTTCTCACGTATCTATTATCAAATCGGTCTTTGCAACGAATTTATTCGCCGTGCTAACGCTTCCGGCTTCCAAAGTGCCAATATGACTCAGATGATTGCAGAAGCAAGAGCACTTCGTGCACTTAGCTACTATCATGCAATTGATATGTATGGCAATGTTCCTTTTGCTCTTGATACCGATCCTGTTGGTTCAACGGGACCTGATCAGATAAGTCGTGCCGACCTGTTCACTTGGATGGTTAGCGAGATTAACGATTTTATGGGTGACCTTAAGCCGATCGGGCAAAATGTATATGGCCGTGTAGATCAGGGATTTGCCAAGATGATTCTTGCAAAATTGTACCTGAATGCAGAGGTTTATACAGGCACAGCCAAATGGAATGAACTTGCAACTGTTTGCAAGGAGATTATCAACGCTTATCCTTCATTGGAAAGTAATTACACTTGGTTGTTCCTGGCTGACAACTATCGCTGCTCAGAGATTATCTATGCTGTGCAGTCCGACGCAACAAATACCAGATCTTATGGTACCACTACTTTCATTATCAAATGCTCTATTGTATCAGGAAATGCTGATTGGCAAGACTTTATGGGTGTAGATGACGGATGGGGCGGTTTGATGATTACTCCTGAGTTTATCAATAAATTTGATGATGGAGATGCTCGTAAGTTGTTCTTTGACGGTGGCGATTTTGTCAATGACGATACAAGACACACCTTTGAAATTGCCGATTACAAGTCTTTCACAAACGGATACACTACCTATAAGTTTAAAAACAGGACTCGTGACGGTGGATATGGTGCAGCCAAGAATTTCCCTGACACAGATCTCCCTGTATTCCGTACTGCAGATGCTTACCTGATGCTTGCAGAGGCTGTACTTCGTGGCGCTACTACCGCTTCAAGTGCAGAAGCTTTGACTGCTTACAATGCAGTTCATACAAGAGCAGGTCTAAGCGCTGTTGCTTCAATCGATCTGAATGATATCATCGATGAACGTGGACGTGAATTATACTGGGAATGTTTCAGACGTTCAGACTTAATTCGTTTCAATATGCTTACTACCGATACATACATTTGGTCATGGAAAGGCGGTCAGCAGGAAGGTAGATCTGTCGATTCTCATTTCAACTTGTTGCCTATTCCGGCAAGTGAAACTAATGCAAATAGCAAACTTGTTCAGAATGCCGGCTATTAATAGAATTAAAATCGAAAATGATGAAAAGAATATTTAATATAGTAATGGTGGTGCTGCTTGGCTTTATTGCGGCATCCTGCGAACAGCCTGCTTTCAATCCGGTTTACAATCCGGCAGACGCTGTAGCTCCGGTACTTTCGGAGATCCAGGCTGAATATACCCTTGAAGATGGGGGCGCTTTTGATACATTCACATTCTCAAAAGCTGAATTTGGTATTCCTGTAGCCGTTAAATATACAGTCTATGTTGCTTTGGCCGGTACTGACTTTGCAAAGTCAAAAACTTTGGAAACAGTCACCAGCAATACCAACGGGATTACAGTTTCCGCTAATAAGTTGAATACTGCTTTGATCTCTTTGGGTGCAGTCGGAAACGTTGCAGCAGATGTGGAATTCAAGATCATAGCTCAGTGGATGGGTGAATCCAATGCCGTTGGCATTGATTTGACATCAAATGTCATCACGTCAACAGTCACTCCTTTTGTACAGGAGAAGGAATATGCTAAGGTATGGGTACTTGGCGGTTACAACGGATGGTCTCATGCAAAAGCACAATATCTGTATTCATACAGAGAAGATGATATTAACTATGAAGGTATTGTTGACTTCGGAGAAAATTCTACAGATCCTGCTTCCGATCACGCTACTCAAGGTTTTAAGATCACTGGTACCGACAACTGGAATACTGCCGACCTTAACTGGGGTATGACAGCTGATGATCCTTCTGCCGAAAATGCAGCTACTCTTCAGCTGATTAGAGGCGATGTCGGTCAGAATATCACCAAATACAAGACTTACAGATACTACAGATTTGCCATTAATACCAACACTTTGGTTCTTACCATGAAGCAGGCATTCAACAAAATCGGAGTTATCGGTGACTTCAACACATGGGGTGGTGATGTCGACATGACATGGAACCCTTACTACTCACGTTTCTATGCAGATGTTGAGTTTGCCGCTGACGGTGGCTTTAAATTCCGCACGGATGCTGACTGGGCTGTTAACTATGGTGATAACGGTGCTGACGGTGCTCTTGACATGGGTGGTGATAATATCGCCGTTACTGCCGGTAAGTATCGTGTTTATCTCTATTTCAATGATTCTAATGCTTACACTTACTATCTTGATGATGCAGCTTACGGTACGGAAGAACCTACAGAACCGGAACCTGAACCTGAACCTGAACCTATAGTTGAGAATGCATGGTCACTGATCGGTGCCATTGCAGGTTCGACATGGGATAAGGACTTCTATATGACTGAAGCTGACGGTGTCTGGACAAGTGCTGTAGTTAATATTACAGGTGAATTCAAGATTCGTTTCAATAATGATTGGGCTGTTAATCGTGGCGGTGCCCTTGTATCTCTCGGTGAGCCGTTTGCCGTTACTCAGGATGGTTCCAACATCGTTGTCCCTGCGGCTGGTTATTATAAAGTGGTTTATGATTCTACTAAAGAGGCAATTACAGTTACTTCTTATGCAAACCACTTCTCACTTATCGGTGAGATTGCCGGAACTGCATGGGATACGGATTTCTTTATGGAAGAGACTGCAACAGGAGTTTGGAAGAGTGAAAAAGTTGCCATCAACGGAGGCTTCAAAGTTCGTTACAATTGCGACTGGGGCGTTAATTATGGTGCAGGCGGAGATGTAGAACCATTCGTAGTTACTCTTGGCGAAGCATTTGCTGCGGTAGCAGGCGGTAAGAACCTCGGTGTTCCTACGGCTAATGCCGAATACTATGTAACTTACAATGATAACGACAAGACTATCATGGTAGAGGCTGCCCTTCCTTCAAATCAATGGTCATTGATTGGCGGTATTGAAGGCTCAAGCTGGGATAAGGATTTTGTTATGACAGAGACTGCCAACGGTGTTTGGGAGACTTCTGCTATTGTAAACGGAGAATTTAAGATCCGTAACCATTGCAGTTGGGATTATAATCGTGGTGGAGATCTTGTTACTCTTGGTACTGCATTTGCAGTTACTCCGGGAGGTCCGAACATTAAAGTTCCTACGGTCGATGCCAAGTACAAAGTTGTATACAAAGCTGCTGAAGAAACAGTTACAGTTACAGCTCAGTAATAATATTTTAAAGATGATGCGCCGGGCTGAATGTTCGGCGCATTATTCTTTTTTTAATGCATTAAAATGAAGAAAAGTCCATACGCTCGATTTGCAGTCATTCTGCTGTTTATTTTTTCACTTTTTGCAGTCTCAGGCTGTGAAAAAGACCCTACCGTTACGCCGGAAGCGGTATTTGAAGAGGTCAAGGCAACTCCGCAAGTTTGGGACGGGACGAAGAGGGCCGACATCTCATATCAGCTTCTTGTCTACTCTTTTGCAGATCAGGACGGAGACGGATGGGGTGATTTTAAGGGCCTTACGGCCAAATTGGATTATATTGACGGGATGGGTGCCTCTGCAATATGGCTATCTCCAATCCATCCATCAGGCTCGTACCACGGATATGATGTTGAAGACTATGCGGCCGTCAATCCAACCTTTGGAACTATGGCTGATTTTCGTCAATTCGTGGAGGAGGCGCACAAGAGGGACATCAAGGTCTATCTTGATTATGTCATAAACCACTCCGGGAAAGGGCACAAATGGTTTAAAGAGGCTACTTCATCTATGGACAATGCATATCGGAATTATTACATTTTTTCTTCAAACCCTTCTGCAGATATCGCAGCAGGAAAGATTCCGATGATAGCAACTGAAGGGGCTTCGGGTTATGACAGCGGACAATGGTTTTCCATCAGTTCTAACACAGAAGGTGTTTTCAAATTTACACTTGACTGGTCCAATGCCTCAAGACCTCTTATTACCATCACAAAGGCCGAGACTCCTGACAGTGACAACCCCGACAACTCTACCGCCAATGCAAAATATCTCTATTTTGGAGATGGAGTTTGCAAAAAGTTTTACCCGCAGGGCAATAATGTTTACACTCTGACTGTAGATTTCAGTTCCAACTGGGGCTTTCTGATTAGAACTTCCAATTCGGAGTCTTGGCCGGTTGGGACAAAATATGGTGCACAGAGCTCTTCTAACAGCACTGTCACATTTGGAGTACCGTTTGCTCTCTATACAAGCACTTCGAATAACAGCAATGTCTATGACATCAAATTTGCAGGAGGCAGCCAATATTGGTATCACTCACATTTTTGGACGAGTTACTTTGCGGATTTGAACTACGGTTCGGCTGCAACTGCAGAAACTTCACCTGCTTTCAAGGCAGTAGTTGAAGATGCTAAGGTATGGATAGATGCCGGCATAGACGGTTTTCGCTTAGATGCTGTGAAGCACATCTATCACAATGAGAATTCGGATGAGAATCCGACATTCCTAAAGAAATTTTACGATGCGGTAAATACATATTACCGCACGAAACACTCTGGAGATATCTACATGGTAGGCGAGGTATTTTCAGAATACAATAAAGTCGCACCATATTACAGGGGGCTTCCCGCGTATTTTGAGTTTTCGTTTTGGTGGAGACTATTAAATGCAATTAATGATGGTAAAGGAGCCAATTTTGCCGACAATCTTATCTCTTACCGTAAAGAATATATCAAGTATCGCACCGATTG
>JAQUYF010000038.1 GCA_028691975.1 Bacteroidales bacterium
GTATCTTTTTCAGCAGCAACCTTAGTTTTTAACAAGATAGAATCTGCATTGACAGCACCTTTATTTCTATTCCACAACTTACCTTCCTGGCTGGCATATTTAACACTACCATTGAACAGCATATTGTCAACATAAGCATTAAATCTACTAACAACAGCTACGTTTGCAGTATATGCATATTTAGCATTTTGCAGAACAGCATAACCTCTGGTTGGTTTAGTACCAGGACTTGTGATATTTGCAGCTACATAAGCATCAACTTTTGCTTTGTATGCTTTGTTAGCTTCGCAGAATACATTGATCATGTAATAAACGCTGTCTTTAGTGATCTCATTGCGGCTGTAATTTGCAGCATCCATAGAGTCTTGAAGTTGCTGAAGTTCAGCATCCCAAGCAGCTTTGTCATTCAACTTTGCATCTATGAATTGTTGGTAATAACTAACCCACCAATTATATCTGCTGATAGCACGAGCTTGTGCATTTGTATAAATAGCCAACCAGTCAACTGAATCAACATAGCTATAATTCACATTCCAAAGAGCAGTCTTAGCGATAGTTACATTCTCTGCAGCTGTGTTATAAGCTTCCAATTTAAGTTTGTAAGCATCAATCACGTCTGTAATAAGCTTTGCTTCATCTGTAGTAAGTCTCATTGCAGCAGCTTCTATCTTAGCCAAAGCAACTCTCAAAGCTTCTTCAGCTTCTGCGCGTTCTTGTTTTGCTCTTGCAAGATCAGCAGCCTGACGCTCTTCCATATTCTTGATCTCAAGGTTGATTGAGTCAATGTAATACTGTGTGTAAGCTTGATCACGCTGAAAATAAAGCTCCTTGATCTTTGTGTTAATTTCTTCCTGATCTGCCTTGGCATTCATCCAACGGGTCTCAGCAAGACGATATGCAGCGTTTGCAAGTTGCAACTCTGCATCTGCGGCTCTAAGTTCAGCGAGGGCATTAAGGTAGTCGGCTTTAGCCAGCCTCAACTCTTGAATACCAACAGGCTCAACATTTTCAATACAAGAAGTGAACAGACTACCAACGGCAATCATAATCACTAATGAATAAATAATCTTTTTCATAAAAAAATTTGTTAAGTGTTTATTATTTATTGGTTAAACATAAATGTCTCCATATTAATTCACGGCCTCAAATATAGAAAGAATATCAATATTTTCAAAATAAAATGTTAATAAATCATAAAAATTGTTGAAAAATATTTTTAAAAAAACTTGGCTCTATGATCCTTTATCTCTGCATCTTCAGCAATCACTGACTGCATGATGTTCATCTGGTAAGATGTGATCTGCGAGTTCATAGTCTTGGCATCGTTTTCCGTATAGAAGGTACCTGTCTCTCTATCAGCAACTTGGAACACATACACTCCTATTTCACCCACAATCGGACCGCAAAGCGTACCCTGTGTAGCACCTGCAACCGCACCGACAAATTTAGGATCCAGCGACTGGCTTTGC
The DNA here is from genome assembly GCA_028691975.1 of Bacteroidales bacterium. Classification (GTDB taxonomy): domain Bacteria; phylum Bacteroidota; class Bacteroidia; order Bacteroidales; family UBA932; genus Cacconaster. The sequence goes on from JAQUYF010000038.1 coordinate 1,470, forward strand.
ATAGAACCGAATGAAATGCCGTTCTGATGACTTACAGTCGATCCCAAAGCATCGGCAACCTGCTCCATAGTTGTACAATCCTTTATCTTATCCGCTACTTCACCCTTCATCTTATCCAACTTTTTCTCATTGGTAAGGATCATCCTGATCTGCTGCTGAACATCATTAATATTGATATACCCCTCCTTGCGAGTTGCTGTAACTGCAACAACAAAGTAATACTTATTATCAACTTTTATGACTTCGGATACATCACCCTTCTTGGTCTTTTTGTCAAATACCCAATGAGTCACCTCACGAGCATTCTCAACTACACCGATCCTCTTTGTACTTTCTACCATATTATTAAGAGGTATAACTGGAAGATTGCTCTCTTTTACCGCCTCGGTAAACTTATTATAATTTCCTTCCGATTTATCATACAACTCTGTTGCCTGCATCTCGAAGCTGCGATATGTATCATCTGAAGAGAGAATATTCTTAACCAGCTTGGCAAGTTGAACTTTCTTAACCGGCTTTGTCCTTTCCTTTACATATATAACAAATAACGCCTGAGATGCCGGTATTTTTGCTTTAATGATCTTACCCTCAGCAGGATCAAAGCAAGCATCCCATGCAGATATGTTATTGGCTGCGGTAATGTCCGCTGTAATCCAGCCCATATCGTTAAACTCGGCAGGTATGGCTTTGCTCTTTTGTGCAACATTAATCAAAGAGTCAGCAATGGCCTCATTTGTCATAGGCATAGCCACATACATAACATTTGCAGAGTCGGACAGCATCTTGGTATTAACCAATCTTGCTGCGGCAAAACTCTTACCGTCGGCATAAACAGCACTTACGGCATCTTTTGCTCCTTTACCGAAAGCATATTCACTATACTCCGGAATAGACTTCAACTGAGCTTCGCTATAATAATAGGTATCCCATTTGACGTCAGAGTTAAGAATGATGAAATTCTTAACATTGTCAGCAGTCTTAAACTCCTCGTATAAGGCATCGAACTCCTCTTTGGTATTGTCGATGTCCTCCTGAGAAGGAACAACTTCAAACATTACATACTCAATATCACGATTGGCAAGCTGCTTCATATTGTCCTTGCGGGCATTGTAATAAGCCTTAATCTCTGACGCTGAGACCGTAATTGTGCTATCTTGCTCATATCCCATAGGAGCAAGTACAAAATCAACATCCGATATCACATTGTTGTCAACAAGAGCGCGCTGAGTCTCAACAGAATTTTTAATATTGCTCTTCTCAAGAAGTGATGCGTATTTGGTATATAGCTGCTGACGATAAACTGCCGATTCGAGATAATCCCAATAATACTCGGCATTACCGGTTTTGTCTGATGAAGTGTTCTGTACGAAATTAACCAGAGCTTCGCGACTGAATGAGCCATCCTCTCCCTGGAATATAGGCTGTTGAGCAATAACAGGCGAGATCGCATTACCCTGCATAAGATCAAGCATCTCCTCGTCACATACATTCAAGCCGCCTTTTTCAGCAGCAGGAATAAATACCCTCTGATCGAAAATAGACTGCCAGGCAGCATCTCTCAAGGATGTTTGAGCCTCTTCCGAGCCGGTACTCTGTCCCGACATCTCCGCAAGCTTTGAGAAGTGGTTAAGCTCTTCGTAATAATCTTTATATGAGACTGCCCTTCCGTTCATCTCCCCTACTTCGTTATCTGATGAAAACATTTGCATGGCCGAGCGCAGTGTCTCAGGATCGATAATGAAAGACAACAGGGCAAGGGCCACAAGAATAGTTATTAAAATTCCGAATTTGACGCGAATTTTCTCTAAGACCGCCATTTTACTTTGTGTTTAGTTTTAGTTAGTGTTTATTAATTCATCCTCTCTAAAGGAAATGCAAAAGTAAACAAAAATCTCTTATAAGATGCATCTTGTTTTAAAAACGTTGCATCAACGGCCCTATAAAATTGATAGAATCGATATAGATTTTTGTAGAATCCTGTTGCACCGAATATGAATCGAAAGGATTTAGAATAGTTGCATTTCTCGCACGCTCGTCGGATTGCATCCCAAATCCCTGCATAAGCCCTGAAGGAGAGGAAAGTTTAACGTAGCAATCAGTATGAATCATCTTGTTGGCTTTATCCCAGTAAATAGTATCGCTCTCCATTCTCTCTCTATTTATATAATTGATTACCACTACATTGCCAAATGCTGACCATGACTCTGATCCAGTTGTCGTCACATGCTTTGCCGCGTTTGCGGTAATGCGGGTCTCAAGTTCTCCATCCTCAGTATAGGCATATACATAAAAGCCATTTGAGTAGTAATCATAATTCGTCGCCACCGAATCCACCATATAAGAGTATTTCTCCATCAGAGGGGCCATCATTCGCATTGATATCTCTCCGTTATTGGTCTGAAGAACTGAGACATCTTTTACGATTTGGACCGGTACCTTCTGAAAATCAATCGGTTCAAAGGCCTCTTTCTTTTTACAGGATGTCGAGATATAAAGAATTATAGCTGCCAAAATCAATTTGACAGCTATAAATAATATTCTATTGTGTAACCTGTTATACACCTGTGTTGACTATTTCTGTGTCCTTACGGTTGTAGTCTCACGCATACCCTGACAAGATACAGTGTATGCAGCTCCATCCATTACGTCATACATAAAGGCTTCAGCCTGCTGTGGAAAATATTTGCGGTACTGATTGGCAAGGGCATTAGCTTCATCTGCCAGAGAAGCATCGGCATTACGGGCTTTAGTCATATAATCAACAGCTACCCAATATTGAGCTCTTGACTCAACTTCATTACCTCCGCACTTTTGTGCACCCCAGATTGTACCTATCAGCAAATAAGACTTTCCTTCCAGTGAAGCATCCAGCTCAACTGCTTTCTTTGCAGCACCGATAGCACTTACATTTCTACCTAATTTCTTGAAATAGAATGTGGCAAGTTCAAAATAGTAAGATGCCAACTGTGCAGTGTTTGTTTCCTCTGTAAGAGAGATAGCCTCTTCAAGACTCTTGGCTGCCAACTCATTCTGATCTTTAGAAGAGTACAGTTTGTACAGATAGTACGCTGAACTGGCAGACGGCTCAATAGCATAGAGAGAAGCAACAGACTTTAAGAATAATTCGGTCTCAATGCAATTTGAAGAACCCAACATCTGTACCATACTTGAAAGCAACTCTTTATCGTTCGGATTTGCTTCGTATCTCGGAGCATAAAGGGTAAGAAGATTGTCGCATGAAGCAACTCCACTCTCCATAAACAGAGACTCTACATCCTTTTTGGCGTCTGCATAATTGGTCTTACTGTCATCTTCGAGTATAACATCCATACATTCAATAGTATGTGTGTAATTATTCATTACCTCTTCGGCGCTCAGCAGACCCTGCTTGTAAAGATCAACGGCAACCTGCATCTGTTTAACATAAACAACAGGGCTGCAATTGGAACTTATAGCGTCTATAATAACTGTCAAAACTTCATATTGCTTTTTAGGGTTGTCACCGTAGCAGTTAAAATTGATAATATCTTTAGCCTTATTGTCAAGACTTGATACTTTGTACTTCTTGTAGTATTGGGCACGTATATCATGCAACATGATAAGGGAGTCCAGGAGTTCCTGCTTCCGTACCGGATTGTTGCGGTTTTTATTAATTTCAAAACGTAAGATTTTCTGTCCGTTGATAAGCAGATTCTGGTTTGCCGTCGGTGGGCAGAGTGACATCGCTTTTCTCCAGGATGGCGCAGCCTCTTCAAGATTATTCTGTTTCATATACTCAGAATAGTAAGAGAGGTACTTCACGCATTCTGCACTGTCTTTACCATATTTGCCTTGCGCAAACATAGAGGAAGCGATGATTAAAGTAAAAATGATAACGGTTAATTTCTTCATTATGGTTATTTGATTTTGTAGAACGTGCAAAGTTATAAAAATTTTTATTGATACAATGGTTTGATAAACCAAATATCGTGAATATCAAATGAAAGAGTAAAAAGAAAATATCTTTCTCTTACAAGATTGTTAGACATGGTACCTCTTTGCCCCATGTCTATACCGACTGTAACAGAATTGTAATAACGGAAGACCGGCAGTGAAACACCGAACGTTATACCCTGAGAATTAATCTGATGTCCGTTCAAAGAAACGTATGACTGTTCATAATATGCTCCCATTCTGTACGTTACTCTCTTCATATAGTATCTTATATCATACCTGTTTGGAGTAAATTCCAATCCGAACTTGAATGACTGTGATACAACAGGCTTGAAATCCACACCGGGCGTCTCTTCAAAAGGAGCTTTTGACCAGTCCTGTCGCGTATAGTCAAAACCTACCATCCAATTGTCTCTGTGCCTTACTGTAAAGCCTATTCCGAATTGCTGCGGAATAGATAGAGAATTCAGTTCCGTTACACTGTTGGATATCGTATCTGTAGCATTTGTAGAGACACCGTATGCATAACGGGTCTCGTCTCCATGGAGTTTGGCACCCAACTGATATGTGGCTCCTATTATAGCTGATACGTCTTTTGTGATAGGCTGTTCGTATTGCAGGCCGAACCTTCCGGAAAAACCTCTTGCAACATAAGTCCAACCTGAAGAGATTGTCCTGAATGATGTATTCGTGGTAAAATAGGCACTGCTGTAACGATTGATTGTTCCGAAATAGTAATTTGCCTGAGCACCGAGGCTTAGTCTGTCAAAAAACGTAACCCCTGCTCCTAAAAAAGTCTGATAAATACCACCCTGTCCTCTCTTGGTGTATTTTACATCTCCCATGTCGGCAATAATATTGTCATCTGTCTCTGCCGCCAAAAAATTGTATCCTACACTGCTATACGGGGCAATTCCAACCATAAAGGCTGAAGATTTGTATATTGGAAATGAAGCCGTGAGATGATGCATGTTAAATGTATTATTGACTGATGTCAACTTATCGGTAGAAGTAGCCCCAACTGCCGTGGCCGCATTTGCAGCATAATATGTATTCTTCTGTTCCACACCGAAATCCATCATAAACGACTGCTTCTCTCTCGCCGTGACGGATGCCGGATTAAGATAATTAATCTGTCGGACATTTCTGTCCCCTATGCCTATACCTCCCATGGAGCGGTTATAAGATGTACCGGCAGGAGCCAAATCACCTATGCCGAAAAGGGAGTAAGGCGTAAAACCTGTTTCTGCAGTATTAGTCTGTGCAGACAAATCAAGTGAAGGTGCGGTAAACAAAACAATGGCCGCAAAGAGTGGGAATAATACTTTTTTATACATTTTCAGTCTCAGTATAACGCTGCGCTATTTGGGATAAACCCATCAAAACCAAATTATAAACTACAAAGATGGACTTTTTCAATCGTTCAGCAAAATAAAATGCATCTCCCCCAGTGAAAATCACCGTTCTATCGGGGTTTAATGCCATATACCCTTGTATTTCAAACATTATGCCGAGAATATTTCCGGCAGCCATTGCCGTATCGATGTCCATTCCTATTGGACTGATATCCTGGCTTTTATGCTTTTCAAGAAAATCATTCGGATTAAGTAGCGGAATACGCTGCGTGAAGTGGCTCAAAGCTTTATATCTTGTGTTCAGACCCAAAGAGATAGATCCTCCCAAATACTTGGCTGCTATATCTTTACCCGTCTCTTTGTTAATTTTGTGGCCATCAATAAACTCTACAGTAGTAGCAGTTCCGAAGTCAAACACCATCAGATCTTTATCAGGGAACAGCGTATTTGCTGCAAGTATTGCCGCAACACGATCGGCTCCCATTCCTTCCGGCATATTGGAAAGTATCTCATAATCAAGTTCATCTATTGTAGCCTGATTAATAACAACCAATTTGCGGCATTTCTTCTTAATAACCTCTTCAAGATCTTTATCATCTGCACGAACATTGCTCAACACGGCTACATCCGGTTTAATGTACGGAGTCTCTTTTTTTATGGTTTTCACTATAAAATCAGCTATGTCGTTGCCGGAATATCTTAATATCTTACCTATTGTATTTCCCTCAGAGAAAGCAAGTTTGCATGAGGTATTACCAATGTCTATCAGTAAGTTCATTTCTGTCTTTAATTAGTTTTGAGGTTGCAAAGGTAAGATATCCTGCAAAATACGCACCGCTTTTTCAACCGAAGTAACCCCTGCTACCTTTATGTATAGTTTATTATTTTGCTCAACAAGGGAATACCTTCTTCCAAACTGCTGGATTCTGTTGAGAATAGCCGGAAACAACGTACTTTGATAAAATGGTGACATAGTATTAGAGATGAAATACGCGAGCATTATGTTATTTTTAAGCACGATCTTCTCAAGACCAAGCTTTTGCGCCTCTCTACGCAACCGTACAATATCCATAAGTCCTCTCAGCTGCTCCGGAATAGGCCCGAATCTGTCTATAATCCCTGTTTCAAATTTCTTCAGGCCCTCTTCCGAGGTAATGCCGTCAAGTTCTCGGTAAAGCCTTATCTTCTCGGAAGGAACATTGATATACTCATCCGGAATAAGTACTTCCAAATCAGTCTCTACCTGAGTATCAACACTTCCCATGAATACTTCGGGTAATTTGGCTGTCTGATGGTGCTGCTCATGTTTACGCTGCTCCATCTCCTGAGTAATCGGAAGTTCGGATATGGCTTCATTCAGAATGCGCATATACGCCTCAAAGCCCATTTCGGCAATAAACCCGCTCTGCTCAGCACCAAGCAGATTGCCGGCCCCACGAATATCCAGATCCTGCATAGCAATATTAAAGCCGCTTCCAAGATCGGAAAATGCCTCAATGGCTCTAATTCTGCGACGGGCATCATCCGAGAGCGAAATCATAGGCGGTGTTACCAAATAGCAGAAAGCTTTTACATTAGACCTGCCAACACGACCTCGCAACTGATGCAGGTCGCTCAAACCGAAGTTCTGCGCCTGATTGATAATCATCGTATTTGCATTTGGAATATCCATTCCGTTTTCCACGATAGTGGTAGAAAGAAGCACGTCATATTCCCCTTCTATAAAGTCAAGTATCTTTTGCTCAAGTTGTTCAGCCTCCATCTGACCGTGTGCCACACAAATTTTAGCCTCAGGACATATTCTCTGCAGGATAACCTGAACGGAAAGTATATCTTCTATCTTGTTATGAATAAAGAAGACTTGACCACCGCGCTCCATCTCGTGATTAATAATATCTCCTATCAATTCTTCATTAAAATTGATAACCTCCGTATATACAGGCAATCTATTTGGTGGAGGGGTATTGATTATGGAAAGATCTCGTGCTCCCAAAAGTGAAAACTGTAGAGTACGCGGTATAGGAGTTGCCGTAAGAGTCAAAGTATCAACCGACAACTTTAACTGACGAATCTTCTCTTTAGCTGAAACACCAAACTTCTGTTCTTCATCTATGATAAGTAATCCTAAATCCTTAAACTTTATTTGTTTGTTGAGCAGACGGTGCGTTCCTATAATTATATCTATCTTGCCTTGCGCTAGTTTTTCCTCTATCTGCTTAATATCTTTAGTATTACGCATTCTACTAATATAATCTATCGTACACGGGAAAGCCTTTAACCTGTCGGAAAATGTGTGAAAATGCTGCATGGCAAGGATGGTGGTAGGCACAAGAACGGCAACCTGCTTGCTGTCACAAACTGCTTTAAATGCAGCTCTGATTGCTATTTCTGTCTTACCGAAACCGACATCACCGCAGATTAGACGGTCCATCGGGTGAATACTCTCCATATCGTCCTTAACGGCAATGGTTGCCTTCTGTTGATCCGGAGTATCTTCATATATAAAGGAGGACTCTAATTCATTCTGAAAACAGGTGTCTTGAGAGAATGCGAAGCCTCTTGTCTGCTGACGTTGAGAATAGAGCTTAATCAGATCCTGTGCAATATCCTTAACTTTAGCTTTAGTGGTGTTCTTGAGGTTGTCCCAAGCCTTGGTGCCGAGTTTGTAAATCTTTGGCGGCTCTCCGTCTCGCGATTTGTATTTCGAGATACGGTGAATCCCGTGAATGGAGACAAATATTACGTCATTGTCCTTATAGATTAACTTGACCGCCTCTTGAATATGACCGTTAATATTGGTTTTAACCAAACCTCCGTATTTACCTACTCCATGATCTATATGAACTACATAATCTCCTATTTGAAAGGCACTTAACTCATTGATTGTAAGCCTCTCGCTCTTTTCAACTTTTCTCTGAACTTTTATTTTATGATATCTTTCAAATATCTGGTGATCAGTATAATAGCAATTATGTGAAACTTTATCTATATATCCCTCATGTATGGAAACCTGCATAAAATCAGGTCTTACACCATCTCCTATATCTCTTAATATCTGCTTTAACCTGAGAGTCTGAGCATCATTTGGACTCATAATATGAGTGGTATACCCCTCATCATCTTTTTGCTTCAGATCTTTAGAAAGCAGTTCAAAATTTTTATTAAAAGTGGGTTGGGGAGTAACCTGACTTTCACTCCGGTGCTCCATACTCTCATCAGTCAGATCCCATAATATTGCACCTTTCGGTAAAATATCCCAAAACTCCACATAATCCTTCCGATCAAAATTTTCAAAAAGATTGGGAAATACCTCAACGCTCTGCTCCTCTTCCATAGAGAGTTGAGTGTTTATATCAAATTTACGTATCGATTCAACCTCCTGACCGAAGAAATCTATTCTATAAGGCTGATTATCAGAATATGAAAAAATATCTATAATACTTCCCCTAAGTGCAAACTGACCTGGTTCAGCTACAAAATCAACTTTTGTAAAGTTATACCCAAATAACAGTTCCTTTATAAATTCATGTGTAAGATGCTCTCCTACACTGATTTTAAGGATGCTTTCACGAGTCTTTCCCTTTTTCAGTACTTTCTCTTCAAGAGACTCCGGATATAATATGATTATTATGGGATTACGGGCAGCATTATTGTCTTTGTCAAGCAGTTTTTCATTTATGACAAAATTACCTTTCGACTCAATTTTGTCCCAATCTTTTACATCTCCCGTACCTTTAAATGAGGCAATTGCCGAAAGTGCGGCAGTCCTCTGTACCTTTGCAGTAGCCTCTTTAAGCTCACTTCTGTCCTGTGTGGTTGGAAGATAATAAATGTTTTCCTCTTTAAAAAAGTTAAAGAGGTCATTTGTAATAAAATACGCGCTTTTTTTAGTATCAGCCAGAATTATATGTACAGATGGAACTCCAATCTGCGTAATCACAGATGTAATAAATACCGCTTTTGCTGAATATGTAAAGCAATTTATCGGTCCGGCCTTCTTTATACTATCGGATATCTTCACCAAAATCCAAATTGTGATATAGATTGTTTAATTCCTGAAGATCTACCGACCCGTCGGAATACCACTTATTCATCTGCTTATCAGTATCCACAAATATCTTATTTTCATAAGGTGCAAGTCTTTGCATATAACCTGTCTGCTCTCTGTTATAGATTAGTGAAAAATGAAAATAATAACGTCCGTTACCCCTTTTTATTGGAAAAATATTTGCTTTACGCTGCATTGAGAGATCACACATCAGGCAATTGTCAGCTTCAAGATTTTGGTCATTTTCTCCACGCTTGACAACAGACTTAGGAAGATTTTCTCCACCTTTTACAAATAATGGAACTGCAACACTTACAGGAGCGTAACCTAATATGGTCCACATCACCGTTAAATCAGGATTTTCACCTTTTTTAACACCTTTTACAACTATGGAAGCCGATGATATTCTTCTTGGAATGAAGTCCTGATCGACATACCATCCATTAGGTGCAAGTTCAGGATTTGCAATTAGATCAATATTTAATATTGGATTATAATAACACCTTGATAATGAATTAAATATCCATTGAGGAGTAAACTCACCGTTAACAGCAAGTCTGTCTGAAAAAATTCTATTGGCGGCAGTAAATCTTACATAACCTGATCCTTCATTAATACGGCCTGTAAATGAGTGATTTGTATAGACTAAATAACCTTGCGGAGCTATTTTTGGATCATTTACATCCACTTTTCTCCACTCTGTATTATTCACTTCATAATATGCAGCACCACCTTCAGCATCAATTACTCCGAAATTTGCTTCGACTCCTATCGGGCGTTTTGCTTTATTAAGCATCTTTTCAAAATCCGTCAATGTACGGCATGTTGCAAGTGCCTGAAACATAATTTCTCCCTCTCTGTCAGCAAGTTTATCGTCATCTTCTTTAAGATTGTAAGATGCTGTATTCATGATTGAAAAGCCTGATTCATTGGTACCTGTCCATGCCTCTCCATATTGAACAGAACTGTTTACAAGAGCTATAAAAGCGTATTTTATCTCTTTTGACTTTCCAAAATATTCTATTCTATTGTCAAGTTCACCTGTATCTCTGTGTTTCCATAATAAAGATCTCCCGTCAGGAGTGGCTTTACCTGTAATAATAGCTGATGTACAAGCTGTAAGTTTATCTATTTGAACCGGAATAAGTAATAATACAATTATTACCGAATAAATCATTCGTCTCATAAATTATTATATATTAAGAAAATAAGTCTTTATCTTTAGTTGTTTTTTTTATATTCAAATGCTGATAGGCCAAATCAGTTACCTCTCTTCCTCTTGGAGTACGATGTATAAATCCCTCTTTAATCAGGAATGGCTCATACACCTCTTCAAGTGTGCCTACATCTTCACTGATAGCAGTAGCTATGGTACTTGCTCCCACCGGACCTCCTCCAAACTTTTCTATTATAGTGGTAAGTATCTTATTATCAATAGAATCTAAACCTTTTTTATCAATATTCAAGGCATTAAGTGCTACATTTGTGATATCAAGATCTATAATACCGGAACCCTTTACCTGAGCAAAATCTCTAACTCTACGAAGCAGAGAATTGGCTATACGAGGTGTTCCCCTGCTTCTGCAAGCTATTTCAAGAGCAGCTTGATCATCTATACCTATATTGAGTATTGAGGCACTTCTTTTAATAATTTTATACAGTACATCGGCATCATAATACTCAAGATGCGATTGAATACCGAATCTTGCTCTTAGAGGTGATGTTAATAAACCGCTTCTTGTAGTCGCACCTATTAAAGTAAAAGGATTTAAGTTTATCTGTACAGATCTTGCCCCTGGTCCCTTATCTATCATTATATCAATAGTATAATCCTCCATAGCAGAATATAGATACTCTTCAACAACAGGTGAAAGACGGTGTATCTCATCTATAAACAGTACATCTCCCGTCTCAAGAGAAGTAAGCAGTCCGGCAAGATCTCCTGGCTTGTCAAGTACCGGTCCTGATGTGCACTTCATGTTGACCCCAAGTTCATTGGCTACTATATAGGCAAGTGTTGTCTTACCCAGCCCCGGAGGGCCGTGAAACAGAATATGATCAAGAGCTTCTCCTCTCAAAAGAGCAGCTTTGACAAAAATTTTAAGATTTTCAATCACTTTATCTTGACCTGAAAAGTCTGAGAAATCTTTTGGACGTATCTGCCCATCAAAATCCTTATCTTTAATATCTGTCTGAATTCTTGGGTCAAAATTGGGATCTGTCATTTCTTATACGGTTATAAACATTACAAATATATTAATAAAAAAAATATATAAATTTTATTTGGTTAATTATATACATGTTAATAATGTTGATAAAATAAAATACACAACTTATCAAAAATTTACTAACACTAAATAAACACTCCTTTAGTATGAAGTGTTTATTTAACAAATTAATTATTAATAAAATAATTGCAACTTTATACGTTTTTTTAAGTAATTGTTAATATTCTTTATTATACTTTTCAACAAATATTATTGTTAATAAAGTTATCGTAATTAAATGTAAAATTGATTTGTACTTTTACAAAATAATTTTATGTTAAATCAAGTTATTAAAACTTTTAAATAGATATCAACAAAACAATAAACAGTATTGTTAATCCTTAATCTTTGCACTTAAAAATTCTCTGTTGAGTCTTGCAATATGTGAGACAGAGATATGCTTTGGACACTCAATTTCACACGCTCTTGTATTGGTACATCCACCAAAACCCAATTCATCCATCTTGGCAACCATTGATTTTACCCTTTTGACACTTTCAATTTTACCTTGTGGAAGTAGTGCAAGTGAACTTACGCGTGCTGCAACAAACAGCATTGCAGAGCCGTTTTTACAGGTAGCTACACAAGCTCCACATCCCACACATGATGCTGCATCCATACTCTTCTCAACATTTTCTCTTTTAATTGGGATAATATTAGCATCAGGGACACCTCCTGTTGTAACGGAGATGTATCCTCCGGCTTGGAGTATTTTTTCAAATGCCTGTCTGTCAACAACTAAGTCCTTAATTACCGGAAAAGCAGCACTGCGCCAAGGTTCAATGGTTATAGTCTCTCCATCCTTAAAATTACGCATATACAACTGACAGGTTGTAACACCTTTTTCAGGACCGTGAGCATGACCGTTAATATAAAGAGAACATGCTCCACAAATACCTTCACGGCAATCGTGATCAAAAGAAACAGGGTCGGCTCCAGGCTCTTTACATCCTTTACTGAACGCTATTTTATCTTCAATAAGATGTTCGTTAAGAATATCAAGCATCTCAAGAAAAGATGTATCCGGAGATATATTTTCGACATTATAAGTCTCAAATTTTCCTTTTGCTTTGGCGTTTTTCTGACGCCATACTTTTAATTTAAAATTCATAACCTTAACACTTAATCTTTATAGTTACGAGTAGAAATTTTAATATTTTCAAATATTAAAGGTTCTTTATTTAACTCAGGCATCTTATTCTCACCTTTATATTCCCATGCACTGACATACATAAAATGTTCATCATCACGCTTCGTTTCCCCTTCCTCGGTCTGCATCTCTTCACGGAAATGTCCTCCGCAAGATTCTTTACGATTCAGAGCATCCAAGGCCATTAGTTCACCGATTTCAAGGAAATCGGAAACACGCATTGCTTTTTCCAGCTCCTGGTTAAATTCATTATTTTCTCCGGGAACATACAGATCTTTTTCAAATGTCTCTTTCAGTGACTTTATCTCTTCTATTGCCTTCTTTAGTCCCGCCTCATTACGCGCCATTCCCACATATTCCCACATAATGTGACCAAGTTTCTTATGAATTGAGTCGGCACTCTGAGTACCCTTTATATTAAACAGGTGGTTAATTCTCTCTTTTATCTTATTTTCAGCTTCGGCGAAAGCGGGATCATTTATATCACTCTTAGGCTCCTGAATCTTATGAGACAGATAATCTCCTATTGTATATGGCAGAATAAAATATCCGTCTGCAAGACCCTGCATAAGAGCAGATGCACCAAGTCGGTTGCCGCCATGGTCGGAGAAATTGGCTTCCCCTATTGCATACAGGCCAGGGATAGTAGTCTGAAGATTATAATCAACCCACAGACCACCCATTGTGTAATGAATGGCAGGATATATCATCATTGGCTCTTTATATGGATCCACACCGGTAATTTCCTCATACATTTGGAATAGATTGCCATAAAGTTCGTCTATAACTTTTCTGCCCTTTGTCTCAAAAGCTGTAGTAAAGTCAAGAAATACTGCGCGTCCCTGGTCATTTACTCCAAATCCTGCATCACAACGCTCTTTTGCCGCGCGGGAGGCAACATCTCGTGGAACCAGATTACCGAATGCAGGGTATCTGCGTTCAAGGTAGTAGTCCCTGTCTTTTTCAGGTATTTGTGAGCCTGTAATAGTACCTTTTCGGAGTTTTTCAACATCTTCCTTTTTCTTGGGAACCCATATACGTCCGTCATTACGAAGAGATTCGGACATCAGAGTAAGTTTGGATTGCTGGTCACCGTGTACGGGAATACAAGTCGGATGTATCTGTGCGAAACAAGGATTGGCAAAGTAGGCTCCTTTTTTGTAGCATTGCCAGATGGCAGATCCATTACTGTTCATCGCATTTGTGGAGAGGAAATATGTATTACCGTATCCACCTGACGCCACAACCACAGCATGTGCTCCGAATCTTTCTAATTCACCTGTCACGAGATTACGTGTAACAATACCTTTCGCTTCACCGTTAATTAACACCAAATCAAGCATTTCGTGTCTTGAATAAACTTTTACGGTGCCTTTTGCTATCTCATGATTCATTGCTGAATATGCACCGATAAGCAACTGCTGTCCTGTTTGTCCTCTTGCATAAAATGTACGGGATACCTGTGATCCTCCGAAAGAACGGTTGTCTAACAGTCCGTCATAGTCGCGGGCAAACGGAACACCCTGTGCTACACATTGATCTATAATATTATTGCTTACTTCGGCGAGACGGTATACATTAGCTTCGCGGCTGCGATAGTCACCACCTTTTATGGTATCATAAAACAGGCGATATACCGAATCGTTATCATTACTATAGTTTTTGGCGGCATTAATACCTCCCTGTGCTGCGATTGAGTGTGCTCTACGAGGAGAATCACTGATACAGAATACTTTAACATTGTATCCCAATGCTCCGAGAGAGGCGGCTGCAGAGGCTCCTCCAAGACCTGTTCCAATTACTATAATTTCGAGTTTGTGTTTATTTGCCGGACTGACGATACGAATATCTGCCTTGTGCTTTGACCACTTAGAAGATAGAGGTCCATCCGGAATCTGTGAATTTAACTTAGTCATATAGTGCTACTATTAAAAATAAGTATCTGTGATATGATTGCAAATATCCGACATTTTTCTTAAATAACAGAGATAATTGTAAATATTTGTAACTTTACCCTTTTAAAAACAAACATTATGAGAAAGATTACTAAATTACTTACCTATTTAACTGTAATAGTACTTGTTAGCTCATGTGGGGCTACTGCTGCCGAGAAGAAAGCAGAAAAGAAAGCAGCAGAGGCTTTATACGCTCAAAAAATTGATGAAGCTATTAAATCAATGGATTTTACCATTGAAATAACACAGATTATACCTCGCTCTTTTCCAAGCAAAATTACTCAGGATGGATATACCATAGAGATAAAGGGCAATACGGTTACAACGTATCTTCCCTATTTCGGAGTTTCAAGAAGTTCTATTGCTCCGAGTGATGAACAGTCTATAAATGTTAAGAAACAGGATGTTATATACGGCCGCGACTTCAGTAAGCCCGGCCAGTACAAGCTCTCTTTCTCAGCTATGTCCGGAAAAGACAAATGGGAGTTTGTTTTACAAATATTTGACAATGGGTCGGTTAACATCGGATGCAGATGTACTGACAGAGACTCTATGAGTTACCTTGGGGAGATAGTCTTTGAAGATTAATTTTTTACACTATAAAACATGAAGAAGTTATTTATTTTGACGGTTGTGGGGCTATTTCTTGCAATCAGTGCAATTGATGCTCATATTATTAATTTTATTCCTCTGCCACAGGAAGTTATCTATAATGAAGGTAGTTTTTTAATGAAAACGGGCCTTACGATTAATCCCGCCAGTGCAGATAAATTTAATGTTGAGTATCTTAAAAAACATTTGGACAGAGTATTTGATTTTAGTGTTGAGATTAAGAATGTCAGTGATGCTCAGATTATATTTGTAAAAGATGCTTCTTTGAAAAACGAAGAGTATCGTTTATTAGTTGACGATAAGGGTATAACGATAACATCAAAAGCTAAGGCAGGAGAGTTTTATGCTATTCAGACTCTGTTTCAGATGATGCCGGCAGGGATTTATAAAGATGTAACGGGTCCTGACCGTATGTTATGTAAAGAGTACAACCTTCAGAAAATAGTGATATCCGATTATCCGAGATTTGAATACAGAGGAAATATGCTTGACGTATCACGTACGTTTTTTGATAAAGAATATATTATTAGACATTTGGAATGGCTTGCATATCATAAGATTAATAAGTTTCACATACACCTTGCCGATGATAACGGCTGGAGAGTTGAGATTAAAAAA
The DNA here is from genome assembly GCA_028691975.1 of Bacteroidales bacterium. Taxonomy (GTDB): domain Bacteria; phylum Bacteroidota; class Bacteroidia; order Bacteroidales; family UBA932; genus Cacconaster. The sequence continues at coordinate 17,408 of JAQUYF010000038.1, forward strand.
TATCCGTTGCTGACTGAGAAAGGAGCATGGCGTGGCTACGGAGAGGTACTTCCACCATCTTTTAATTCGGGAAAAGCAAGATATGGCGGCTTTTATACTCAGGAGGATATAAAAGAAATAGTTGCCTTTGCTTCTGATAGAAATATCGAAGTTATTCCGGAGATAGATCTTCCCGGCCATTCTAAGTCTGTTACTGCTTCATATCCACAAGTTTTGTGTGAATCAGTCGGTAACTATGAAAGTGTGCAGGGTGAGGATAAAAATGTATTCTGCGTAGGTAATGAGGATAATTATAAGATGCTTGACAATATTATGAAAGAGATAGCAAAACTCTTCCCTTCTGAATATATTCATATCGGTGGAGATGAGGTTGTTATGAAATCTTGGATGGAATGTCCGAAATGTCAGGCTCTTATGAAAAAAGAAGGAATGACTGAGCCGAAACAGCTTTTAGGTTATTTTGTAAGACGTATGGAGAAAATTCTTCAAAAGTACGGTAAAAAGCTTGCGGGATGGGATGAGATTACAGATGACGGAGAGCTTCAGCCGACCAGTCGAGTTTATGCTTGGCGGAGAATGCATACCGGTCTTAAGGCAGTTCAGCAGGGAAGACCTACAATTATGCAGATAGCAGAGTATTGTTATATTGATATGAAGCAATCTCCTGTTGAAAGAGGTCATAACTGGGCTGCAATTGTTACTGCCGAAAAGATGTACTCTTTTGATCCGATAGGTTCGTTTGATCTTACTGAAGAACAGAAAAAACTGATAGTCGGGCCACAGGCCGGCTTGTGGGCCGAAATGTTGATTTTGCCTCCTCATTTTGCTGAATATCAGTTATATCCACGTTTGTGTATCCTTGCAGAAATAGGCTGGACTAATCAGGAACTTCGCAACTATCAGGACTTTGATAACAGGTTAACACTTTCTCATTATGAGAGGTTATATAATATGGGCATTGCTTTCAGACTTCCTTATCCTGAGGTGAAAATGGAAGGAAATGTCGTGAATGTTAAGGCGGCACGTCCTACGTTAGAGGTTAGATATACGTTTGACGGCAGTGAGCCTACTATCTCATCCCCTCTTCTTATAAACAATACTATTATTACTGATACTCCTGAAAAATTGCGTTTTGCTACTTTTTTTGCAACTAATAAAAGTATGACAGTTCAAGTCCCAGGTGCCATTAAGTATTTAACACCGGCATTGAAGGTTACTACTTCTATGGAACATAATAAGAGAGCAACTGCTGAAAGGCTGGAAGATAATGATTTCAGTACTTACTTTAGATCTGCGCAAGCTCCCGTATCCGGAGACTGGATGTTGTTTAACCTTGATGAAGCAATTGAATGTAAGAAGATTACAGTTCAGACAAATATACCGGTAACGGATTTTTGGGGTATTACAGACGGACATGTGGAATACTCTTATAATGGGGTTGATTTTATTAATGCGGGAGAATTTGATATTAATAATAGAGTAATAATTACTAATATTGCGGCTCCGGTTAAGGCTGTTAAAATCTTAGTTGATGGTCCAGGTGAGATGAAAGCAATTGCCGTACAAGACTTAAGAATTGAATAAAATGGAATTTTTTGCTACAGCAGGAGGTATCTCGGTCCATATTTCGGATACTCAAAAAGGTGACAATTGTCTGATATTGCTTCATGGATATTTAGAGACCATGTATATTTGGAATGAGTTTATAGACTTAATATCAGATGATTATAGAGTTATTGCCATTG
>JAQUYF010000095.1 GCA_028691975.1 Bacteroidales bacterium
CAAACCCAAACCAGCCAGACGAGTCAGACCAGTCAGACGCACCGAACAAGTCAGACGCGCAAGGGAAAGGGCGACATCCTATCCTCTCATTTGCTCTTCGACATCTTCAACAGTGTTCGGAAGACGTTTAGCTCCTAACAGACGGCAGCCGTTTTTGGTAATAAGCAGATCATCTTCTATGCGGACACCCCCAAATTTGTAATAAGACTCCAACTTGGCAAAATTAATGAACCCTCTGCAAGTACCCTCCTTCTTCCATTTCTCGATAAGAGCCGGAATAAAATAAATGCCGGGCTCGTCTGTAATAACATGTCCCGGCTGAAGTTCACGCGCCATCCTAAGGGACGCAAGACCGAACTGAGTGGCACGAACATGAGCCTCATCGTAACCGACATTGTTTTCACCGAGATCTTCCATATCATGCACATCCAAGCCCATATTGTGACCAAGTCCGTGAGGCATGAACAGTCCCTGAACCCCGGCAGCAACAGCTTCTTCTACATCACCTTTGACGAGACCGAGATTAATCAGTCCCTGAACAATTATCTTGGATGCGGACAGATGTACTTCCTTATAAGTGATCCCCGGACGCGCAATATCAAGTGCCAAATTGTTGGCAGTAGAGACTATTGTGTAAATCTCTTTCTGCATGGTTGTGAATTTACCGCCGCAAGGCAGTGTACGAGTAAAGTCTGAAGCATAGTGAGAAGCTATCTCTGCTCCCGCATCAACCACGCAAAGTCTTCCATCTGTCAATATCTGATGATGTGTGTGATTGTGCAAAGTCTCTCCATTCTGAGAAAGGATTATAGGAAATGAAGGCATTAATGCATCCGAAGCGCATACCCCCTCCATCATTCCGACTATCTGCTGCTCTACCATACCGGGTTTCATCATTTTCATGGCCGTGTAGTGCATGGTATAACCCACATTGCAGGCTTTATCAATCTCCTCAATCTCACAAGGCTCCTTGATAATACGCAACTTCACAACGGCATTGATCAACTCCAGGCTGGATGCGCTTGTCATCTGATCGAAAGCAACTCCCAATAACTTATTTAGCAGTATTTTGTTGTGGTTTCGGTATGGAGGCAGGAAGTGTATCTTCCGCCCTTTGTTTTGAGCCTCTGCGAGGAAATCCGCCAGCTTCGCAAAAGGGTAAGTCTCATTCACACCAATCTCTGCTGCCTGGTCGCACAGATAAGGCTGAGGTCCCATCCATATAATATCATCTATATCAACATCATTTCCGAATACAATCTGTTTTCCGGACTCTACATCTATGATAGCAGCCAGATCAGGCTTGTCAAGTCCGAAGAAATACAGAAAGCTACTGTCCTGTCTGAAAAGATATTGGTTATCGGCGTAATTACAACTCGCTTCACTGTTACCGAGCAGTAAGATCAGCCCTGATTTCATACTTGAAACAAGCTTGTCACGTCTTGAAATATAAATTTTACGGTCAAACATAATTTTGTGGTTTTAAATATGTTGTAAATATAGAAAAAAAAGCGTGTTTTAGAATAACAAAACAAAAAAAAATGTAAATTTGCGTTTACTATGTGAAAAAATTATTTTACCTGAAAAACCAATATATTAATACTATTTATTAACCTAAAATTTCATTTATGTTCGTTTTTTTAAAACAAAGTCGTCTTTTGGCGGCGATGTGCGCTATGGTTCTTTCAATTGGAACTATTTGGGCTCAAAACGTGAATGTTACCGGTAAGGTAACAGACAAAAATGGTGAGCCTCTCGTCGGGGCCTACGTACTTGTTCAGGGCACCCGCACAGGTACTTCCACCAATATTGACGGAGCATACACTATTCTGTCTCCCGCTAATGGAACATTGGTCTTTACCTCTATGGGGTACAAAGACGCTACGATCCCTGTAAACGGAAGAGCTATCATCGATGTTGCAATGGAAGACGATGCCTTGATGCTGGAAGAAACAGTTGTCACCGCATTGGGTATCAAGAAGGAAAAGAAAGCCCTCGGATACGCTGTTCAAGACTTGAAATCTGAAGAATTGATGAGAAACAAAACTTCAAATCCTATCTCTTCACTTTCCGGTAAGATTGCCGGTGTAAACGTTACGCAATCATCAGGTGCAGCAGGTTCCGGTGCACAGATCATCCTCCGTGGTGGTACTTCAGGATCAGAAGGCAAAGACAACCAGCCTTTGTTTGTTGTCGATGGTGTTATCTACGATAACTCTTCAACTCTTGTAGGTAACTCTGCTTTCGATGGTACTTACAAATCAGCAACTACTACTTCTAACCGTGTTATGGACATCAACCCTGAGGATATCGAAAATATGTCTATCCTTAAGGGTCCTGCAGCTTCTGCATTGTACGGTTCAAGAGCAGCAAACGGTGTCGTTTTGATCACGACCAAGAAAGGTAAGGAAGGCGTTGTTGAAGTTAACTTCAACTCCAAATATTCTACTTCATGGGCTACAAGACTTCCCGAAGTTCAGACCCAGTATACAAGAGGTTATATGGAAGATCAGTACAATTCATCCGGCCAATACACAGGTACTGTATTCAATGATTACTCCTACAACTCATGGGGTGAAGAATCTCGCCATCAAACTTATGATAACATCGGCAATTTCTTCCAGGGTGGTAACATCTTCGATGAAAGTTTAAGTATCGCCGGCGGTACCAAGAACAGCAACTTCTACCTGTCAGGATCATATTATGATCAGCAAGGCCTTGTTCCTCAGACTGGTTATAATAAATACACTTTCCGTTTCAACGGAGAGCAGAAAGTCGGTATCTTTACATTCACTGCCAATGCCGCGTATTCACAAGCTCACACAGACAGAACCTTGACCGGTGCAGGTCTTTACAATTCATCAGGAACCGGTACTCTTTACGGTGTTTACAACTGGTCTCCATTTGATGATATGACCCACTACCTCAATGAAGATGGTTCCCGTTACAGAATGTTCGGTGACAGGCTTGATCCTTGGGATGAACGCGATAACCCTTATTGGATTATTAACAAAAACAAGATGTATGATGATACAGACCGTTTCACCGGTGGTGTAACAGTTAAAGCCGATATCGCCAAATGGTGGTTCGTTCAATACAGACTCGGTATTGACTCATACACACTGATTAACTCTAACCGTATTGCTGCAAATGGTGCTATCAAACAGGTTTGGCAAAATGGTATGATGAGTGATAACACTCTTCGTTTCAAATACCTGTCACACAACTTCATATCAAATATGTCCAAGAAATTCGGTGACTTCGATTTCAACCTGTTGTTAGGTGCTGCTATCGATGACACTCAGACTGACAGAAATTATATGATGGCGTGGAACTTCTCTGTCCCTGATTTCTACTCTTATGCGAATGCTGCTACGGATAACAAACAATTCTCTCACTCAGCTTCACAAAAGAGACTCATCGGTCTCTTCGGCGAATTCCGTGCTTCATGGAAGAATATTTTATATTTGTCAGTTACAGGCCGTAACGACTGGACTTCCACTCTTCCTGTCGAAAACCGTTCATATTTCTACCCATCAGTCAGTGGATCATTTGTATTCACAGAGCTAATCCCTAAAAATGATATCCTTTCATTCGGTAAGATTCGTGCATCATGGGCTATGGTAGGTAAAGATACCGGTGCTTATGAGACGAATACGGCTCTTTGGCCTGTTGGTACTTACTTGGATGGTAAAGTCGGTGTTGGTAACTCATGGACCCGTGGTAATCCTTATATCAAACCTGAGATGACCAAATCAACCGAAATAGGTCTCGAGCTGGCGTTCTTCAACAATCGTTTGCACGTTGACTATGCTTACTATACAAATGACTCTTACAACCAACTCCTGAGCCCGCGTGGTCCTCAGTCAACCGGTTACATCTTCTGCTCAATCAACGCAGGTAATGTTTACAACAAAGGTATGGAGTTAACCATTTCCGGTACCCCT
>JAQUYF010000039.1 GCA_028691975.1 Bacteroidales bacterium
CCATCTACAAACGATATTGTCAGCAAATATTGTGAAAGCTCAATATTTGTATTGTCATCGAGATATGAAGGTTTTGGAATGGTAATTACAGAGGCAATGAGTTGCGGCGTACCTCCTGTTTCTTTTTCATGTCCATGCGGCCCCAAAGATATAATCAGCGATGGTGAAGACGGCTTGCTTGTCCCAAACGGCGATATTGAGACTTTGGCAGCAAAGATTTGTTACCTGATTGAACATGACAATCTACGCAGAGAGATGGGGCGCAAAGCCATTGTAAATGTACAGAGATTTAATATGGAAAACATCGCTCTTCAATGGAAACGACTGTTTGAAGAGTGTTTAAAAGAATAATAATTATGACTTGGTACAAAAAGTATCTATCTGTTTACAACAAACCCTACGACAACACTGACACGGAACTAACAGAGTCGGTAAAAAACAACATTGCAGCAATGCAAAGTGCCGAACCGTTGGTCTCTGTAGTCGTTATTGGCTATAACGAGGAACAGCATCTGCTTGCAAACCTCTGGTCATTGAGTGATATGAAATGCAAATATCCGGTGGAAATTATCGGCGTGGACAATGATTCAAAGGATAAAACTGCTCAGATCTTTCAAGACCTGAATATCCCATACTACACTGAGTATCAGCATAGTTGTGGCTATGCCCGCAGGTGCGGACTTGAACACGCAAAAGGCAAATATTATATCTGTATCGATTCAGATACCCTGTACCCCGAAAAATATGTAGAGATGATGGTCAATGTCCTCGAAAAACCTTCGGTAGTGGCGGTTTCCTCCCTTTGGAGCTATATTCCTGACAAAGACCATTCGTGGATCGGATTAAAATTTTACGAGTTCTTCAGGGACGTTTTTCTGTTTTTACAGTCGTTCAAGCGCCCTGAGTTAAGTGTCAGAGGTCTCGTGTTTGCCTACAATATCGAATATGGAAGAAAAGAGCGCTATCGCGTGGAAATTATCCGCGGTGAAGACGGCTCCATGGCTTTTGACCTGAAGAAATACGGTAAGATCAAATTTATTCGCAACCGAAAAGCTCGAGCCGTGACCGGATACGGCACTGTCGGAGCAGACGGTTCGTTCTTTAACAGTTTCAGAAAAAGAGCCAAAATGGCCTTTCGAAATTTCTTCTCAATTTTCACAAAGAAGACCGAATACAAAGACGAAGATTCTAACCTTGTAAAGAAACCATGACAACACTTGCAATCATATTTTGGGTTTCCGCATTTATAGTGTTTTATACCTATCTCGGATATGGAATTGTACTGTTTATAGCTGTCAAGCTGAAAGAACTGCTACATAAACCTGTAAAGTTAGAGTTACCCACTAATCTACCGGAAGTTACACTTCTGATTGCCGCATATAATGAGGAACTCATCATTGGGCAAAAAATGAGTAATTGCAGGAAGTTGGACTACCCGTCCGGTAAACTGAAAATTGTATGGGTAACGGATGGTTCCAATGACTCTACAAACGAACTGTTAAAAGCATACGATGACGCTACCGTACTGTTTTCTCCCGAGAGAAAAGGGAAATCTGCGGCGGTCACAAGAGCTATGGATTTTGTGACTACACCGATAGTAGTCTTTACTGATGCCAATACCATACTTAATGAGGGGGCTATTTGCGAAATGGTAAAATTTTTTCAGGATGAGACAGTGGGCTGCGTGGCCGGAGAAAAGAGAATCCTCAATGATGCCGAAGAAGGTTCGGCTAACTCAACTGAGGGTATTTACTGGAAGTATGAATCCAAACTCAAAGAGTGGGACTATCGCCTTTACTCTGCAGTCGGTGCTGCCGGAGAACTGTTTGCATTGAGGCGGGAACTGTTTACGGCTCTGCCGGATGACACACTGCTGGATGACTTCATGCTCTCCATGAAGATAGCGATGCGAGGATACAGGATAGCGTACTGTAAGGATGCTTATGCGATTGAGAGCGCCTCTGCAAATATGAAAGAAGAGGGAAAAAGAAAGGTCAGGATTGCGGCAGGCGGCCTACAGTCGATAGCAAGACTTGCTCCGCTGCTTAACCCGTTTAAATATGGCACTCTGAGTTGGCAATACACCTCTCACCGCGTACTGAGGTGGTCACTGACTCCTGTTTTACTTTTCTTACTTTTTCCTCTTAATTTAATACTTGTTTTTTTTAGTACTCATTCTATTTTTTATTTTATTACCTTTGCACCCCAGTTGCTGTTTTATATCTGCTCGATTATCGGCAGTCTTGCTGCAAAACGGGGGCTAAAACTTAGCCTTGTTTACATTCCGTACTATTTTGTCTTCATGAATGTAAATGTGTTTAAAGGTATCGGCTACCTCTGTAAGAATCGTGGGAAAGGAACGTGGGAAAAAGCAGCCAGAAAATAACTAAATTATGGATATCACTATCAACCCCACCGAATTTAAAATTCTCATTGTTGATGACAATGAGTTTAATGTGCAGTTGCTTGTGATAATGTTAGCCAAATACAAGTACAAAATCGTGACGGGCAACTCCGGCGCATCTGCTATGCAGCAGGTTGAAAAAGAGTCTCCGGACCTGATACTGCTCGATATTATGATGCCGGACATCAGCGGATACGATGTTGCACAAAAGTTGAAATCCGACCCGAAATACCAGGATATTCCCATTCTGTTCCTGTCTGCCCTTAACTCCAATGAGGATATCGTAAAGGGTTTCAAATATGGGGCTGAAGATTATATTACCAAGCCTTTCAACAAGGAAGAGTTAGTCACCCGTATTCATCACCAGATATTGATGATTGCAGCCAGACGTCAGCTGATTAAGCAAAACGATGCCTTGCGCAAGTCCATTCAGGAAAGAGATAAATTTTACTCACTGATTGCACATGACTTGAGAAGCCCTATGGGGATCTTAAAGATGTCTCTGAGCCTTTTGACTGAGGTTCCGGAAGAGACTGTCGGCAAAGAGATGTTTGAAGTAATTGCGATGGCCAACAGAACTGCAGAAGAGATGTTTGAGATGTTGGACAACCTGCTCAAATGGGCAAAATGGCAGCGCGGTGTACTTGTTCCTGTATTTCAGTCTTTCAATATAGTCGAGCTTATGAGTTCGATGGCCGCTTTCTTTTCAACCGTAACCGAGATCCGCAAGATTAATATCGTGCTCGATGTCGGCAAACTTGTCGACGTCAATGTTACCATGGATATCGAGATGATCCGTACCGTGATTCGTAACCTCACAAGCAATGCTATCAAATACAGCGAGGATGGAAGCAAGATCATTCTCTCTCTCGAAGAAGGTGCGGACGATGTAGTCGTGCATGTTCAAGACTTCGGCAGAGGTATCAAAGAGGAGGATAAGTGCAAAATATTTGACGGAGACGGCACACACTCTACATACGGTGTACACAATGAGGAAGGTTCAGGCTTGGGACTCGTTATCAGTCAGGAGTTTATTGCAAAGCATAATGGAAAGATATGGTTCACTTCCGAAGAGGGGGCAGGCTCTATTTTCAGTTTCAGTATCCCTAAAAAACGTCCGGCAAATACTTCAAATCAAGAATAACAGGACGGTGGTCGCTGTTTTTAAGTTTTATGGCTTTACGGCGTAAAGCCTTGAAATTGTCATCATACATAACGTAGTCGATTCTCATCAGGCCTATTATTCCCAGATATGTGGAGGCATATCCTTTTCCGCAACTTTGGAAATCGTCGTGCAAACTCTTTCTAAGTTCTCTATATCCGTATGAAGCGGGAGTATCATTTAAGTCTGCACATAGAACAAGCGGAATGGAGGCAGTGTCCACCGTTGCCTTAAGCTGCTCCATCTGCATGGATCTGTACTGTATCAGATAGTTAAAACTGCTGCCTGCCCACGCAAGTGCCACCGAACCATGCTGCTTGTATTGAGAAAATGATGTATTGACACCTGTAGTCTGCAGGTGAGCCGAAATGACCCGAATTGGATTGCCATAGAAATCAATATCCGTAATCATGAAGCCGAATTTGCTGTCATCGAAGAGTACAACATCGGTAAATGTGATTGGAAACTTACTGAAAACGGCAAATTCTCCCCTCTGCTCGTAATAAGGTAACTGTTTGAAGAGGCCGCTAATAAGTGTATCATTGCCTTTGGCATACTCCTGAAAACAGAGAATGTCTGGATCCTCTTCTGTGACCATTCTGCCTACTCCGTAAGCCCTCTCCATCCTTGCGCCGTAAAAGCTATGGACATTATACGAGATAACTCTCAGATCTTTAGGCACCGAACTCTCTTCGAAAGACAATCTGAACATATTACCGATAAAGTAGTAATTCATCAAAATGGCACACAGCATAACAGCCGCCAGCTGCCAGTTTCGAAGACAAATCCAAATAATCAGAAATATCAAATCAGCACATAGTGTGACGGTTAGAACCAGTCCGAAATAGTAAAAAAAAGTAATCTCAACAGGATTGACAAGTGAAGAAAATACCCCTAAAATTGAAAATAACAGGGCCAATAGCGACAAAACGGCTATGAAAATCCGAAAATTCGTCCAATTGTTACGCTTCATGACACAATTATTTAAAATTTTGCAGTAAATTTACGCACTAAATCTTAAAAAATGGCAGAAAATACCGTACTTGTTACAGGCGGAACGGGCTACATTGGCTCGCACACCGCCGTAGAACTGCTTCAAGCAGGTTATCAAGTGATTATTGTTGATAACTTATCCAATTCAAAAATTGATTCAATCAGCGGAATTGAAAAGATTACCGGTAAAAAGGTAATATTTGAAAAAGCGGATTGCAAAGACAAAAGTGCTTTGGATAATATCTTCAAAAAATACAAATTCGAGGCAATTATCCATTTTGCTGCAAGCAAAGCTGTTGGAGAGTCAGTAGAAGATCCTTTACTCTATTATGAAAACAACCTCTCCTCTCTGATTACAATTCTCAATCTGATGAGAAAATATAATGTCCCAAACCTTGTTTTCTCTTCGTCGTGTACCGTTTACGGACAGCCAAAAGAGCTTCCTGCAACTGAAAAGACGCCACGCCTGCCGGCAGCATCACCTTATGGGAACACAAAGCAGATCAGTGAAGATATCATACGCGACAGTATAGCTGCATACTCTGACATAAAGGCTATTGCCCTAAGGTACTTCAATCCTATCGGAGCTCATCCGTCAGCTATTATCGGAGAGCTTCCAAACGGGGTTCCAAATAATCTTGTGCCATTTATCACTCAGACTGCAGCCGGTATCAGACCGGTACTTTCAGTCTTCGGAGATGACTACAACACACCTGACGGCTCTTGTATCAGGGATTACATTGATATTACGGATTTGGCAAAGGCTCACGTCGTGGCTGTGGGCAGAATGCTCTCAGACAAGGGGAAGTGCCGTTATGAGATATTCAATATCGGTACCGGAAGAGGAGTTTCGACTTTAGAGATTGTCAAAGCCTTTGAAAGGATCAACAAGATAAAATTAAATTATAAGATAGTCGGCAGACGTGCCGGCGATATTGAAGCGGTTTGGGCAGATCCTTCTTACGCAAACAGTGAGTTGGGCTGGAAAGCGGAACGCACTTTGGATGAGACACTTCTGTCTGCATGGAACTGGGAAAAACACCTTAGAGGAATTAAATAACAATCAATGAAGCGCATTTTAATTACGGGAGGCGCGGGGTTTATAGGATCCCACCTTTGCGAACGTTTAGTCAAGAAAGGTGAGGATGTTATCTGCCTTGACAATTATTTTACCGGAAGCCGTGACAACATCAAGCATCTGCTTGATTATCACAATTTTGAATCTGTAAGGCAAGACGTCACAAAGCCTTATTATGCTGAAGTTGACGAGATTTACAACCTGGCATGTCCGGCTTCACCTATTCACTACCAGTACGATGCTATCAAAACCATCAAGACCTCTGTGCTTGGTGCGATAAATATGCTGGATCTTGCCAGAGACACAAATGCAAAGATACTGCAATCCTCAACATCGGAAGTTTACGGTGACCCGTCGATTCACCCTCAGATTGAGACCTATTGGGGCAATGTCAATCCTATTGGAGAGAGATCCTGTTATGATGAGGGCAAGAGATGCGCTGAGACTTTGTTTATGGATTATCACCGTCAGTATGGAGTTAAGATCAAAATTGTACGTATCTTCAATACTTATGGCCCGAAGATGAGTCAGAATGATGGCCGTGTCATCTCTAACTTCATTGTACAGGCACTTAAAAATGAAGATATTACAATCTACGGTGAAGGAGAACAGACTCGCAGTTTTCAGTATGTTGACGACTTGATTGACGGTATGATGCGAATGATGAGTAGCAACGTCGCCTTTACCGGTCCTGTGAACTTGGGCAATCCAAACGAGTTTACTATTCTCGAACTTGCTAAAATGATTATTGAGATGACTCAAAGTAAGTCCAAACTTGTCTATAAGGATCTGCCTATGGATGATCCTCATCAGAGGAAGCCTAATATTGACCTGGCAAAGGCTAACTTGGGCGGATGGGAGCCGACTATTCAGCTTCGTGAGGGGCTGAGGAGGACAATCGATTACTTCGCATCCATAGTATAAAAAAAGGCTCCCGTAAACAGGAGCCTTTTTATATTTAAGGACAATATTTTAATACATATAATACTTTTGGGAAAGTTTTCTGAAAGAATCTGCATCTTTGTTCCAATACTCTTTAATGTCTTCAAATTTGTGCCTTTTTGCAAGATTGGCACGGATGAAATCGCTCCCTGTAACCTTATCAAACATACCGTAACGACCATCTTTTGCATTGCTGAAGACGGCATGATCCGGATACATCTCTGCAAGTACTTCAATTACATAAAACTGAAGCTCTGTGATTGAAGCTTTCTTATAATCCGTAAAGTAGTATTGTACCCCATGCAGCTGTTTGCCTGCATCGCCGCCATAGAATGGGCTGTACTGTATGGCACGAAATCTAACCCCTGGCAGATTCAGGCCATTCATCTTTGCAGCAAATGCCTCGGCATCTGTGATCCACTCAGCACCAAACAGCTGGAACGGTAAAGTGTAGCCGATACCGATATTCATATAATACAATTCACCCAAAATACCTGAAGCAGGATAGTAGTAAGCACTCTCTGCATACGGTACGTGAGGCGAAGGCAAAATCCAAGGCAGTTTGGTGTCAGGATAGGTCATATCTCTACTCCATCCCTCCATAGGGACAACAGTCAATTTACATTTTGGAATATCCGTACGAGTGCCTTTCTCCCCCTTAAGCAGATGCTCCTCGTTCAGCAACACTGCCAATTCTCCAACGGTAAGGCCGTAAATATAAGGAATCTCAAACATGCTGACGAAAGAAAAGTTGCCCGGTTCAACAAGATTACCCTCAATCTTTAATCCGCCCAGCGGGTTTGGACGATCCAACACAATCACCTCAATCCCCTGCTCTGCACAGGCTTCCATCAAAAGGCCCAAAGTACTGATAAATGTATAAGAGCGACATCCATTGTCCTGAATATCATACACGACAGCATCCAGCCCCTGTAGCATCTCCGGAGTCGGCTTTCGAGTCTTACCATAAATCGAATATACAGGCAAGCCGGTAGCGGAATCTTTATAATCCTCAACTTTGCCTCCGGCATAAATATCGCCTCTCACACCATGTTCAGGACCGAAAAGAGCCACAAGTTCAACATTTTTTGCATTATGCAAAATATCGACTGTAGAGACTAAATTGCGGTCCACACCTGTCGGATTTGTAACAAGGCCGACACGTTTACCTTCAAGTTCCTTAAAATTGTGCTCCACAAGCACTTCAACACCTGTTTTAACAATTTGGCCACCGCCACAGCAATCCTGAGCAGATGCTGTAAAGATGCAACTCGCCGCAAACAGCAGCGCAACCGCAGAATTAAGTATTTGTTTCATCATAATTATTTTCTACCGTAATTGGGGTCTATCTTCTTGTCAACAAAGAATGTCACTACCAATGTGGCAATGCAGCAAGCGATCACCATCCAGAAGAAATTGGCATAACCCAAAGCCTCCTGAATATAACCGGCAAACATCCCCGGAATCATCATACTCAATGCCATAAATGCAGTGCAGATAGCATAATGAGAAGTCTTGAACTCTCCTTCAGAGAAGTACATCATATAGAGCATATAGGCGGTGAAGCCAAAGCCGTATCCAAACTGCTCAATAGCAAGTGCCACACATATCCAAAGGATACTTGTCGGCTGAACCATAGACAGATATACAAAAGTAAGGCAAGGCAACGTCATGCAGCCTGCCATCCACCAGATAGATTTCTTTAGACCCAATCTGGATGCAAATATGCCTCCGAGAATGCCTCCGACAGTCAAAAACAGCACACCGATGGTACCATATACAAGGCCTACCTCAGCAGTAGAAAGCCCCAAGCCTCCAACCTCTCTGGCAGCAACTAAAAACGGAGTACACATCTTGATCAGAAAAGCCTCGGGAAGACGGAACAACAGCATAAACACTATCGCCAACAAAACCCCCGGTTTAGTGAAGTATGTAGCAAAAGTACGCCCGAACTCCTTGAAAATAGTCTTTGCAGAACGCTTCTCTCCTTCTGCAACGGAAGAGTGGTCGTCAGCAGGTTTTGGAATAGCAAAAGTATGATACAAAGTGACTACAAGGAAGAGGATTGAGCTGACAAGCATTGTCATCCTCCATGCCTGAGGAATATTTCCATTTTTGCTCTCAAGCCAACCTGCAATAAATACGAGCACTCCCTGTCCGAAAATGGAAGAGAGTCTGTAAAATGTACTGCGGATGCCGACAAAGGCGGCCTGATTTTTCTGCGTAAGAGCGAGCATATAAAAGCCGTCAGCCGCGATATCATGCGTTGCAGAGGCAAAGGCCATGACTATAAAGAGAACCAGGGTCAGAGTGAACATGCTTATAGGCGTCCCCGTAGCGGCAATCATTTCAGGAGTCGGCTTTGGCAGCGATATTGTGAGCAGTACAAGTACTGCAGTGATGATAGCCTGCATTGTGACAATCCACCATCTTTTGGTTTTAATAATATCTACAAACGGACTCCAGAAAGGCTTAATTGTCCACGGTAGATAAAGCAGACTGGTGAATAGAGCCATTTGACCGTTTGGAACGCCCATTTTGGCAAACATCAGCACCGAAATATTGTTTACGATAAAGTATGGGATACCCTCCGCAAAATAGAGAGTCGGTACCCAAACCCACGGTGAGATTTTAGTTTTATCCTTCATATATGTTTATTTTTAATATTGTTTATCAATTGTAGCTCCTACATAGTAGTGAAGCAATATTTTATCATATTTGTACCCCTGTTCTCCCATAACGGCTGCTCCGATCTGGCACAGGCCTACTCCGTGACCCCAACCGGCTCCAATGATACGGAATTTTGAAGGGATGCCGTCTTCCACACCCTCTTTCTCAACCACAAAAGCAGAGCTGTAAAGATGTGATGTAGAGAGAGTTCTGCGAATCTCTAATTCTTTTCCTATAATCTTGGTCTTCTTGGTGCCTACAATCTTGAGCTTCCAAAGACGGCCCGAAGTACCCCTTGCAATAGGAATCAAGTCAATAATATCGCCGTAGTCCACTCCGGAACGGCTCAAAATCAACTCCGACAACTCTTTCTGTCCATATTCCTGCTTCCAGCGGTAAAAATTGACAGTCTCCTGGTCGTAATTATTGAGCACCTGCGAAAGAATTTTCTTATCCGAAGTGTTGCAGAATGCCTCAGGCGAAGAGAGAATCCATTTGCGGGCATTCTCTTCTATCGTAAGATCCGGCACTTCAGTGTTGGTTTTGCTGTCTCGCACCTTAGCAAGGTACGGATATTTGATATTCTCCCAGCAATATTGAAACTCCTCGAATACACCGCCACAACACTTTGAGAAACGGGCATCGCAGATCTTACCGTCGTATGTCAGCACCTCTCCCCAGGTCTCGTCGATAACTTCCCGGACAGCTTGAGTAGAAGCACGTGTAAGGCCCTGATAACGCTGGCAATGGTCATCGGCACAAACATCAAAGTTTACATGATCTTCACGGTCGTACCATTTGATCAGTTCGTCCTCAGTATCTACAGTAGCAGAGTATTGAGTCTTAGACTGCGCAATCTCTTTATTTTTCTGAATCTGAGCGAGTATCCACGAACGCGAAATTACGGCATGAGCCTTTAGAAGCTGCTTTGAAGCAGTAGCGCTCATTTCGGATGAAATAACGCTCAAGAGATAGTCTTCTATTCCTATCAGATTGATGGCAGTGACTTTATCATTCTCGACAATCAGTTTAAGATTGCCGGCAAATACCTGATTTTCCTTCCGTTCCCAATGGAAATTGACTCCGATGGTAACATCCTTCAGTTCGAAACTTCCATTCTCACTATCGTTCGAAAAAATGACTGTATCATATTGCTTGCCTTCAAACAACACCTTGCCACCCTGAACGGCAGCCCTGTATCCACCCTGAAAAGTCTTGCCTTCAAATACAAAAGGACTGTTAAATACAAAATTGACCTCTTTTTGAGAAAAAATACCGACAGAAAGGGTTTCCTGTGGTCTTTTAAGCTTTTGTTCCATAAGAAAAGATTGATGTTTAGTTAGTGACACTTCACGGATAATCTCCCCGAGCCTCTGCGCTGTGAGATGATTAAAACTCTCTGCAGATGAGACAATGGCAACGCCCGACATCTCCACAGAGGCGGGGCTGATCAGGATCCGGTCATTTGGGTTTTCCGCCCAGAAACACTCAGGTCTTGACTCTGCTCTGAAGTAAACCACTGTCGTGAAAATATTATTTTCCCACCATGAGAGAATATTCATTCTCGGCTCCCACTCCTTTGCAGTCTGAATGGTCCCGAGTGCATAAAGCGTATCGAAGAGAGAAGTTGCTCCGGCCGCACTTGTACTGCGAATGACAAAACCTCCCTCAACGTATTTTGTAATCTTGCCGATTGACCCCTGCTCACTCTCTTTAACCATCCTAAGATTCTCTCCGCTGCGAACCATGTTTTCCACAGGCAGGCAACCTTTCGGGATAGCCTGAAAATGCATGTGATCCGGAGCAGAAGCTCCACACATTGGGCCATTGTAGAATGTGAGATATGCAGGCAACGCTCTTGCAAGCGAAAGCATATCAGCAAAATGTCCCTCTATCTGCTGCCGCTTATGGTAAGAAAGAGAGACGGTAAAATGATGATTGAATATTGGAAAAGGATTAACTCTAATCCAATATTCCGTTCCCGAATCAGACTTACATACTGTGGTTAACTGCTCGGGGGACAGCCCTTTGGAACAAAGAAAGCATTGACGGGTACGAAGAGTCTGCTCATCAACCTTAGCCATGACTGAGGCGACTCGGGCAGGATTGAAATGCAACTCGGCAGGGAACCCGTCAACAGGCATTTCTTTCTTGCGGACACCAGAAAGAGCTTGATTATTAACAAATGCTCTCCCGTGTGCCGAAAGCTCGCGGGAGAACATCTGCTCTATTTGTTCCTGAAGTGACATCCTATTTATTCATCGCAATACGGGCTTTTAATTCCCAAGTACGAATCCTGTCCTTGTATGTGTTGTTGGCATTTACCTTATCAATATCCAGAGAGGCATCCGAATTGTCATCCCAGCGACGGCAGTTGTAAACTACGTCATAAATACGGCCAATCTGGTACTCTCTGCAAACTCTCAGTCCTACTGCATAATCTTCACCATACTTTGTAGTAGGGAAATTGATGGTACGGAGCATCGGAGTATAGAACCCGCGCGGTGCACCGAGACCGTTGATACGAAGAGCATTGTTGCGACCATTGTCCGGAGTCCACTCTTTGTGATCAATAATTCCCGGAGGAATGGTCTCCATGTGGAAATTAGTCATTCTGTATGTACCTACAACCATGGCGCAATTCTGAGCATAAAAGGCATCTACAAACTTTTGAACTGTAGTCTCATCAAAATAAACATCATCCGAATCCAACTGTATGGCAAACTTGCCGCACTTAGGATGGTGCAAAGCCATATTCCAGTTACCTCCGATAGCGTGATAAGACTTATCCTGAGCGATGTAAATCAGCTTGGGATCGCCTGCGTGCTTCTTGATGATATCCACTGTACCGTCATCCGAGTTATCGTCAACTACAATTACATTATACTTGAAGTTTGTTTTCTGGCTGAGAGCTGACGTGATGGCATCATTGATTGTGCGAACACGATTTTTACAAGGTATAACGACTGAGGCTTCGTATTCAAATGGATCATTGCTGAACTCAATGTGCTTAAACTTAGGTGCCAAATATCCACCGATAGCTTTAAGATGCTCTGTACAAGCTTTTTCCATCTCAATCTGAACAGCTCTGTTCTTAGGGTCCACATAGTCGAACAGCTTCTCGCCGGACTTGCGGGTATCTGTCTCGATCTCATAATAAAGATACTCATTGATATGCTCCAAAGCTCCCTTCTGGGATACTTTCAAACGCAAATCATACAGCGCTGCAAACTGGTAGTCAATGTCCATACGTGAGGCAGCATCCTTCAAGGCAGATGACCTGTACAGAAGCATACCACCGAAATCGAAATCGTCTCTCAATGCTCCCAACTGATAATCGATAACCGGAGCAAAAGCACGGACACCGTTAACCTCACTGAAATGGTCTGTATAGATCAGTGCGGCACTGGTATCATTGGCTATATTAATCATACGTTCAAGGGCGAACAGCACGAAACTAAGCTCTGTATATTTGGTGTAAACCATTGTGAAAGGAGTGTCTGCCTTTGCAGCAATCTTCTTGATAGCATCGGTACATTTAATTGACTTCACGTCAATCACTTCGCAACCTGCAATGTCTGCCACATTAGAAGCCTCATCCGTCCTAAGCAAATATATTTTATTTACTTCTTCCTGTTTTTTGAGATTTTCTACTGTGACTTTTACCTGATTCTCATCCTGAAAAGGGATGAAACAATTAATATTCTTTGCCATAAAAGTATGTTTGTATTTATTTGCCGTAAAGGTAAGGAAAAAAATATAATTCTTATCTTTGTCGCCATAACTTAAACTCATGAATTATCTATTTCTCATTTTCTGGGTCCTGTTCTACCTGTTGGTTCCCGCTGCAGTCATCCGCCTGTGTCAAAAAGTCTCATTTTTCGGAAAAGTCGGAGCAATTCTGACTCTTTATTTCCTCGGGGTGATAGTAGGAAACCTCTTTATATTCCCCTTTGAGGGAGCAGGAGCACGCATCTATCCCATTCAAGACATACTTACGTCACTGACCATACCACTGGCCATGCCACTGATCCTCTTCTCATGCGACTTCAAGCACTGGCCGGTCAAAAAGGCCCTCGGTGCGCTGCTGATCGGCCTGTTTTCGGTGGTAACCGTAACAATGGCAGGCTTCTACCTGTTCGGTGATAAAGCCAACTATCCCGGCTTCAACAAGGTGGCAGGTATGATAATCGGGGTTTATACCGGCGGTACGCCCAATCTGGCCGCCATTAAGATGATGCTCAACGTAGATGAGACCACATACGTCCTGATGAATTCCTTTGATATGATTGTCAGCTTCCTGTATCTCACATTCCTAATGGCCTGCGGGATCAGATTTTTCAGATGGCTTATGCCCTCTTCGAGAAATGCGCCTCGACTCATGCGTGAGAAGGCCCATACAGGAGAGGCACTCATTGAATCTTCGGAAGAGACTTACCGTCACATATTCACAAAGGAAAACTTTATCCCTACACTTGAGGCAGTCGGGCTTGCAATATTGATAGCAGGAATCGGACTGGGACTCTCCCTTGTCATTACCGGCAAGATTGATATGATCATCCTGATTCTCACCCTGACCACTCTTGCAATTGCAGCCTCTTTCCTTCCCGCTGTGCGGAAAATGAAGAAGAGTTACGACGCCGGCATGTATTTAGTACTGATATTCAGTTTGGTAGTGGCTTCTATGGTCGATATACGGAGCATCAATCTGACCGAAGGTATGTGGCTGCTGATATACATCACATTTGCCATTTTCGGCTCCCTGCTGCTGCAGGTAGGACTTGGATGTATTTTCAAGATTGACGCCGACACCACAGTCATAACATCCGTGGCTCTGATCAACTCACCTCTTTTCGTCCCTATGATTGCCGACAGCATGAAAAACAAAAAGATCATCATCACCGGCATCACCATCGGAGTGATCGGCTACGCCGCAGGGAACTACCTCGGAGTACTCGTTGCCCAACTGCTTGGCTGACGTCATGCGCACCTGTACGTCACTCCGCGCGCTGAGCAGGGGGCTGAGCAGAGAAAACGCGCCAAGAGAACTTTGGTGCATTTTTTGCTGCATCTCGCGGGGCCATACAGAGGCCCGTAAATTAAACCACATAAATGGAAAACAAATTTTGGGTTAAACTTGATAATGCGGGGAAGATTTATCCTGCCGCACGTTCACGGCGATGGATGCAAATGTTCAGAATTTCTGTGACGCTCAATGAAGATATCGACACAGAGCTATTGGCCTTGGCTCAAAAAAGAACGTTAAAACGTCTACCTACTTTCTCTTGCTCACTGAAAAAAGGACTGTTTTGGTACTACCTGGACCATTCGGAAAAGACATCCTCTCCTGAGGAAGATGTAAAAAATCCGATGGTAAGAATGAAATTGTCAAAAGATAATCCTTTCCTTTTTCGAATTAGATATTATAATAAACACGTTGCCATTGAGGTTTTTCACGTATTGACTGACGGGAAAGGCGCTTTAATTTTTTTAATGACAATGATTAGAGAGTATCTTCAATTGCGCTATGGCGAAAATATTCCGACAAATTCTTTTATACTTTCATGTGATGACACTCCTACTAAAGATGAGTTAGCTGACAAATTTTTGGAAATTGCCCGGAAAGCTACACTTTCAAGAAAAGAGAAACCTGCTTATCATGTAAAGGGAACTCCTGTGGAAAAGCATTGGCTTTCAATTATTAATGGGACTATTCCGACTGACAAACTGGCAGCAAAGGCCAAAGAATACGGGGTCAGCATCAGTATTTTTATTGCATCACTAATGATCCTTTCTATACAGGAAATTCAGCAAAAAGATCATTCACCCCGAAAAAGAAAAACTACCATAAAGATCTCTATCCCTGTGGATTTGCGGAATATCTACAAGACTAATACGATCAGAAACTTCTCTTCTTACGTCAATATCGGAATAAACAGCGCTCTTGGCAGGTTTTCCTTTGAAGAGATATTGGTACAGATGAAACATGCGGCGGGCATGGAGATAACAGAAAAAAATCTAAATGCAAAAGTGTCTCAGAATGTATCAACTGAACGAAGTATATTTATCCGTCCTATCCCGTTGGTGATCAAAACAAAGATCATGAAAATGATTTTCAATATGCAAGGTACAAGATACAACTCATCCACACTCTCAAATCTCGGAGTTATAAAGTTGCCTGAAGAGATGGAAAAATATATCACGCATATTGATTGTCAGGGTGGAGCACCAAACAGAAATTCAAGCATTTGTGCCTGCATCAGTTATCTGGGGGAGACGACTATCAGTTTTTCAAGCGTAATCAAAGAGACAGAGTTTGAGAGATTTTTTTTCACATCATTAATCAAAATGGGGATACCCGTAAAAATAGAAAGTAATAGGAGGTAATATAAAATGTCATATTGTGTACATTGTGGAGTAGAGTTAGCTCAGGGCGAAAAAGTTTGTCCGTTATGCAACACCAAAGTATATGATCCGAATGGACCCGATTCTAATGAAAAGATCAAGTCTTCTTTTCCTAAAAAAATTGAGAACCCGGAATTGCAAATCGAGAGAAAGTACGGCACTCTTCTAATGACCCTGCTGCTGTCCATACCGGTGTTGCTTTCAATAATATGCGACTTACTCTCTTCTCAGCACCTTTCCTGGTCTTTATATGTATGTACGGGAATAGCCTATTTTTGGATATTAGCAATTCTGCCTCACTATTTTGAAAAGTCGAACCCATATTTGATCACGATATTAGACACTGTCGCAACTGTCATTGTGTTGATGTTTGTCGCTATGATTTCCGGTAATGTGAATTGGTTTTTGCCGCTCGCTCTACCGCTGTCTCTGTTGGGTGGATTGATAGCCATGGCCATCATATTTCAATGTAACATTAAGAAAAAAAGTAAAGTTTATATCATTGGCAATATGATGTTTATCATGGGGGTCGGAATAGTATTGGTTGAGGTGATAATACGACACTATCTTCAAGATTCGTTTAAATTAAACTGGTCGCTATATGCTGCCGTTTCGTTCGCAGTACAGGGAATCATTTTTCACATAGTGGATAAAAGTACTGCCTTAAAAGAGAGGATTCGCAAAAAATTGTTTTTATAGTACCGGGCAGATAGCAGACAGTTTTTATTTTTCATAAAAACACGTACATTTGTATAGTCGAAAGACTCGAAATGCATGTAATATTCGAGGAGTAGTTTCGTATAAACAGTAAACAAATTGAATAAATGTTATGGACAAAAAAGTAAAAAATCTCTCAGATGAAGATTTAAATCGAGTATCCGGAGGCAGCAGCCCTTATTGTGACGGGCTGACCCCAGCCGAATGCAAATATGAGCCGTATTGCGAATGGATGGGTAAAAGTGAAGGTTGTCAGGAAGTCCCTCCCCCTGAATACTATGAAGACCATGATGATTAATTTTTGCACGACCAGCAGACCCCTGCGTTAGCGCGTCCGGCTTTAAAAGCCTGGCACGGTTATTTTTTTTCGGTGATGATGATCTTTTCTTTTGTGATCCTTTCTGCTAAAATATCATTTATAATAGGCTGAAATTCCGGCAAATCATTCATTATTTGCGGACTTAGGGCGTATGCACAAAAGTCATCATCAGTGGGGAATCTAAAATGATCAATAAAAAACTGAAAAATAATAATTAACAAAGCCGCATTAAAGCAGGCACAAAAAGAAAGCCAAGCTCTTCTTCGTAATATTGAAGATGTTGCAGCCGAATTGAAAAAATTGGGAAAGGACATAACCGCCAAGAACGTGTACAAATATTGCCAAGATTCTTTTGCAGACAGGACTGAGGGATTAGAATCTATACGACACTCCTACATTGGCCTACCGAAAGAACTGTATGAAAATGCGTGCAAAAACTACATCGAAAAATTCAATGAAGGTAAATATTATGACCTCGACAGAGCAGTGAGAAAGATACAGCTACCATTGCCATTTTCTGAAAAAGATTTTACTATTGAGGTGGTCGAATACCTGAGAGAAACTCAAAGATTAATCAGGGATGATGAAGTTGAGGATTATCGAAAAAAACACACTCCTGAGCCGACAGAGAAAAACCCTTTCCCTCGTCTTGATATTCAGATGGGAGCGATTTGCGTAACTGACACTCTTACAGATAATTGCATAGAAGCACGATGGACAGAGGAATATTTGGCGAAGATGAATGAAAGTTGCATGAAGGTAGTAACGACTGAAGAAGGGAAAGAAATAGAGCGTTTGAAGAATTTTATAGGGGAATGGAGATATTTCCGTTTCGGGGCAATGTGGAGCGAAACACTTTACTCCGTCTTGAAGCAATCAGCCGAAACAGATTTAAGAAGATGTGAAAAAGAACCCGAGCAATTATTCTTTCAGTATTTTAGGGGAAATTTAAGGTGTAAATAATTAACTTTGTGCATTATTCTTACAAGGTGATGTACCTGCAACAAATGTTTCATTAAGCCTCTCCAATTTAGGGGAGGTTTTTTGTTTTATATATAGAAGAACCATTTTTTTATAAAGTCCCCTTTTTATGTGTTACAGATACCTGCAAAGGTTTTTTTGACGGTTGAGATAGAAAGGATGTATTTTGCCATTTATGCCCCTTTTTAGCCGAATTAAGACACTTTGAGAAAATTAATTAGAATTATTGCATTTATGCTGCAACTTTTTGATTTGCAGGGTTATAGCGTCTTTTTGATATTTTTTGATGATTTTGGAAAATATTTGAGGGGAAAGGAAACCTGCGCACCACTTTTTCGGAAATAATGAGTATTATGTCGCAATCTTGTTTTCACTTTTCGTTACACTTTAAAAAAAGAAAGCACCTACAAAACTATGTAAGTGCTTGATTTTCAGAGTGGAGAACAAGGGAGTCGAACCCTTGACCCCCTGCTTGCAAAGCAGGTGCTCTAGCCAACTGAGCTAGTCCCCCAGGAGGTAGTCCCTCGCGGAGTTGAACCGCGGACCTCTACATTATCAGTGTAGCGCTCTAACCAACTGAGCTAAGAGACTATATAAAAAAGGAAGACAAAATGGCAGAGCCCCAAGTTGTATGTAACAGTCTTGCTCCAAAAAGGAGGTGTTCCAGCCACACCTTCCGGTACGGCTACCTTGTTACGACTTAGCCCCAGTTATTAGTTTTGCCTTAG
>JAQUYF010000040.1 GCA_028691975.1 Bacteroidales bacterium
CCTCATCCATATCATAAGTCATAATATTCATAAAGTCCACGTATGGCTCAACTGCTTTAAGATCAACATACTTCCATCCGCCATTGGATGACGGACGCTTATCCATGATATATCCTGCCAGAGTGATCAGATATTTTTCGCCGAGAGTCTCTCTCAACTGCTTCATCAAAAGCGTATAGTTATCAGTATCTATCAGAGGATTGCAGGCATGTCCACTCCATGAAATTCCGGGCAGTTCCCAATCGATATCGACTCCGTCAAGTCCCCATTTCTCCAAAAATTCTTTACAATCTTCCGCAAAGGCCTTTCTTCCCTCTTCCGTACTCGCCATAGCTGAAAAACCGCCACCCTGAGAGTTGTCACTGTTGGAGACAGTATGTGTGAATGAGATACAAATCTTTATATCGGGATTGACCTGTTTTACTGCAATTACCGACTCAAATCTTGATTGGTTGCCCTGAATCTTAAATCCTTGATACACACCGTCTCTAACATACAGTTCCGCAAATGAGTAATTAATATGCGTTATCACATCCGTATCAGGAATTTTGGTGCCGTAATATGTGACGTATGCAATGGATACTCTTCCCTCCACCTTTGGAGAAGGTACGTACGGAACTTCCTGTTCAGGTTCCGGATCCGGAATGTAATCATTTTTTTCACAGGCAGTTGCAATAAGCAACAATAGTACCGAAAGGAACAATAGACGTTGTTTCATATATCAAGTATTAAGTTGACGCAAATTTAATCATTTCTCTCAAAGAATCTATAATTATCACTACCTTCGCAGCTGATTATGACATTAAGGGAACTGAAAATAGGTGAGACTGCGACCATCACCTCAGTTGGTGGAAGCGGCTCTTTGCGACAGCACTTTCTGGATATGGGAGTCATCCCGGGAGTACAGGTCACTTTGGTAAAAATGGCCCCGATGGGGGATCCGATGGAGCTTCGAATCCACGGTTATGAACTGACTCTACGCCTGGCAGACGCACAACAAATCTCTATTAACCAGGTTTGCCGTGGAGGCAATGAAGTTCCAACCATAAAGGAAATTTCTGAGGATGATACTCATTCGAATGAGAAGCACCCAGGACTCGGAGAAGGTGGAGTTTATCATGTAAAGGCAGATGCCAGACCATTGCCTTCAGGCACAAAACTCACATTTGCCCTGGCGGGAAATCAAAACTGCGGCAAGACCACTTTATTCAATCAGCTGACCGGGTCTAACCAGCATGTCGGAAACTTTCCGGGAGTGACGGTTGACCGTAAGGACGGAGAGATTCGAAGGCATCCCAATACATTAGTCACTGACCTTCCGGGCATCTATTCGCTCTCTCCTTACTCAAACGAAGAGTTGGTAACCAGACAATTCATTTTGGAAAGCAAACCGAAAGGCATCATCAACATCGTGGATGCTACGAATATAGAAAGAAACCTCTATCTGACCATGCAACTTATGGAGCTTAATGTTCCTATGGTGCTGGCTCTCAATATGATGGATGAGGTGCGACAGAATGGCGGTTCTATCCGTGTCAATGAGATGGAGCGACGTTTAGGCATTCCTGTAATTCCTATTTCCGCAGCGAAAAATGAAGGTATTGACGAGCTGGTAGATCACGCTATCCACGTAGCCCAAAATCAGGAAAGACCCGGCAGGGCTGACTTTTGCAGTCCTGAAGATCACAATGGAGCGGTACACCGCTGTATACACGCCATCATGCATCTAATTGAAGACCACGCACAAAATGCCGATATTCCTGTCAGATTTGCAGCATGCAAATTAGCCGAAGGCGATGAACAAATATTAGAGAGATTGAGGCTTGAGGAGAATGAGAAGGAACTGCTTGACCACTTGATCAAGCAAATGGAAGAAGAAAGAGGCCTGGACCAGGCTGCCGCCATCGCTGATATGCGTTTCAGCTTCATCAATGAGATTTGCTCTGCAACTGTAATTAAACCAAAAGAGAGCAAGGAGCACAAGAGAAGTATCAAGTTAGATAAAGTCCTGACCGGCAAATGGACCGCTATCCCAATGTTTATCGCAATCATGGGATTGGTCTTTTGGCTGACTTTTAGTGTATTGGGAGTTTGGCTATCAGGACTTTTGGATTCAGGTATCGGATGGTTGACGACCATCACCGACGCAGGTCTTACCGCATATCAACTCAATCCTGTGGTGCAATCTCTCATAATAGACGGCGTTTTTGCGGGTGTGGGCAGTGTTCTGAGCTTCCTGCCTTATATTGTGGTGCTGTTTTTCTTCCTTTCCATCCTGGAAGACAGCGGGTATATGGCCCGTGTCGCTTTCGTTATGGACAAGTTGCTCCGCAAAATAGGTCTTTCAGGGCGAAGTATCGTACCTATGCTCATCGGTTTCGGATGTACGGTACCGGGGGTCATGGCAAGTAGAACTCTTCCTTCTGAAAGAGACCGTAAGATGACTATTCTTTTAACCCCTTACATGAGTTGTTCCGCTAAGGTTCCGATATTTGCGCTATTCTCTGAACTGTTTTTCCCTAAGCACGCGGCTCTCGTGATGATTTCTCTCTATGTACTTGGCATCCTGATAGGTATTTTGGTGGCATTCCTCTTCAGAAAGACGATATTCAGAGGATCTCCGGTTCCGTTCGTTATGGAACTTCCCAATTATCGTATGCCCGGCGCCAAAAATGTGGGATTGCTACTGTGGGATAAGGCTAAAGACTTTATTACCAGAGCGTTTACCGTAATATTTATTGCTACCATCATCATTTGGTGTCTTCAAACTTTTGATTTGAGACTCAATGTAGTGACTGATTCTCAAAACAGTATCCTCGCAATCCTTGCCGGCTTAATAGCTCCCGTCTTTGGACCTCTCGGGTTTGCCGACTGGAAAATTTCGACAGCTCTGATTACAGGCTTTATGGCCAAAGAAAGCGTAGTATCCACATTGACAGTCCTTCTTGGCGGTACCACAACGGCTTTGACCGCTATGCTCACACCGCTGTCTGCCTTTGTGCTTTTAGTATTTATCCTGCTATATACTCCATGTGTAGCCGCAATTTCTTCAGTAAAACGGGAGTTGGGCTGGAAATGGGCTGTATTCGTTGTAGTCGGACAATGTATTATTGCATGGGTTGTCGCATACGGCGTACACATGGCAGGAACATTGCTCGGGGCTGTATAATAATGTCTTCTGTTTATGAATTTGTTCAGTATTATAGTTCTGATCGTACTGTGTGTCTCTGTTTTCTTCGCCTTGAGAGCCATTTTTGTCAAGAAGAAAGGACGTTGCGGAGGTAATTGTGCCGGATGTCCGTTAAGCGATACCTGCTCAAAGAAAGATCAACAGCCGGAGGTCTGACAGTCAGCTATTTCGCCGACTTCGGCTTGTGTAAACTCAATAAGATCCAAAGGTGCTATTTTAAATTGCAGGCCGCGAATGCCCGCACTGATATAGATTGTATCAAAAGATGTTGCAGTAACATGCAAATAAGTCGGATACTTGCGCTTCATCCCTATCGGGGAACAACCGCCGCGAATATATCCTGTCACACTGAGCAACTCCTTCATTGGAATCATTTCTATCTTTTTATTGCCTGAAAGCCGCGCTGCGGCCTTGAGATCAACTTCCATATTGCCGGGTACTACACATACAATGTATCCCGTCTTATCTCCATGCAAGACCAGTGTCTTAAACACACGCTCGATCGGCTCACAAAGTTGATTTGCCACATGTTGAGCGGCAAGATTCTGATCATCAACCATATAAGGCACCAATTCGTATTCGACTTTAGCCCTGTCCAACAATCTTGCAGCATTTGTCTTCTCTATGTTCTTCTGAAACTGCTTCATACTCCTGTTATCCTTATCGCAAAGATACTATGAATTTCCATTCAGAGACTTTCCTCTCGGAATTGTTTTGGGGATTTGCCTGTACGGGCACGAAAGTAACTGCCGAAAAAAGACTGATTGGAAAAATTCAACTCACACGCAACCTGATGCACGGTCATATCGGTATTAGCCAAAAGAAGTTTGGCATTCAGGATAGTAATGTTTGCGATCCATGTTGAAGCGCTGATGCCCGAAACGTTGTTTACACTACTTGACAGATAGCGCGGCGTAACACAAAGTTTATCGGCATAATATCCAACTTCGCGACTTATTTTGTAATCCTGTGAAAGTAGCGTACGGAAACGTCTAAACAATAAGTCCTGTAACTTTGCCGGCTGTTTGGCAACAGGCTCTATTTCGCCGTAAATACCCGCAATATAGTAGCAAATAGAGATAATTACCGACTTGCATATTTCATCTCTGAAAGAATGTGAAGAGAGCGCTGAAGCCTCTTTAAGCATCCTACAGCCCTCAGCAACATATTGCTGTTGTATATTGGTAAGTGGAATGCATGGATTTTCGTAAATACACATATAAAGCCTTACGCTGTTGGAAATTTTGATATTTGATAATATGTCAACACAACTCGCGCAAATGTGAGCGCGAAAATCATTGCTTCGACGCAGGGTCTGAAGTGTAGATTGTGGAAACACTATAACCATATCACCGCTGTGTAGCGTGTATGTAAAATTGTCAATCATAAGCACGCAATTTCCCTCCTTACAGAGGCAAAAGCCACAATCCGTTACTTTTCGCGGCTTCGGATGGGTTCCGAAAACATCGTTTACATCGCCATCAATGTCGCACTGTATAAAAAAATCATCACTCTTGGCAGTGTCGGATATCGACAAAATATCTACATTTTTTCTCATATTAATTATTGAATTTATTCATCAATTCATTGCAAATATATCTACTGATTCGCAAATTATTATGTATTTTTTGAACAATTATTCATTTTTAAGTAATTCAAAATACAATTTGAACAATATCGAATATGGCATAAACATACCTTTGCCGAAAAAATATGAAATACAAAATTACGTATATGATAATTGAAAAACAGAGTATCGCAGCTATCGCAGTAACATTGATTGCGATAATGGCAACCGGTTGCATTAATCACTCTACACAGAGCGAAAAGAAGATCATTCCGGTAGAAACAGAAAAAGTAGAAATTTACAGTGGAGACCGCACAAACACGTATTACGGAAAAGTCCGACCGGCAGATAATGCCGATTTGGCATTCAAGGTGAGCGGTCAAATTTTAAAAATAGCAGTTAAGGAGGGGCAGTACGTACACAGCGGGGATCTTTTGGCCGAGATTGACCCACGCGATTACAAAATTCAACTCTCTGCAACTGAAGCTGAATACAGCCAAATCAAAGCCGAAGCCGATCGTGTTATTGAGCTTCACAACCGTGGAAGTGTTGCGCAAAGTGACTATGAAAAAGCAGTTTATGGCCTTCAACAAATGGAAGCCAAACTCAATGCTCACCGAAATGCCCTGGCTGACACAAAACTCAAAGCACCGTTCGACGGCTATGTTCAAAAGCTCAATTACACAAAAGGAGAGACTGTTGGGGCAGGATATCCCGTAGTCGTACTATATAATAATTCCACACTCGAAGTAGTCATTCATATTCCAAACGAAGAATACGAACGGCGCAATGATTTCAAGTCATTTAATGCGACCATCGGCAATACAGCAACTCCTTTAACACTGATCTCAATTCAACCGCAAGCCAATCTGAACCAATTATTTGCCGTAAGGCTAAAAGTTGCCAACGGAAACAAAAATATCGTTGCAGGGATGGTTGCAACTGTTGTAATTGATTACAAAACTGATGCTGAAACACGGCTTAGCGTGCCTTTGACAGCTATTGTCAGACAAGATGATGGATGCAAAGTCTGGATAGTGGATAATGACAACACTCTTTCATTACGTGCAATACGGACAGGTAAAGTATGTTCTAACGGGCATGTTATCGTAGAGGGTGAAATAGCTGAAGGTGAATCAGTAGTTATCGGTGGGGTACATTCTCTTAACGAGGGAGATAAAGTACGGCCATTGCCACACTCGTCAGAAACTAACATAGGAGGATTATTGTAATGGACATAAGTAAATGGGCTTTACACAATAAAAAACTGATTTACTTTTTAGTTGCAGTTTTAGCCATTGGGGGCTGCTGGTCAATTTATGATATCAGCAAGCTTGAAGATCCTGAGCTACGTCCTGTAATAGCCTCTGTAGCAACCGTATATCCAGGAGCATCAGCTCATCAGATTGAAATGGAAGTTACAGATCCTCTCGAAAAGGCCATACGGACTATGGGCAATATAGAGACCTTAGAAAGTTCGTCTCTAAACAATCTTTCGATTATTTACATCACACTGAAGACCAATACTCCTCAAAGTAAAGTTGATGCAGAATGGACGCGTTTGCGCGAGAAAGTAGAAGATGCATCCGGAAAGTTACCGTCAGGCTGTAATGCTCCACAGGTAATATCAAGTTACAGTGATGTCTACGGATTGTTTTACGCTGTAACCAACGACGGTTACAACGAAACTGAATTCAACAACTATTTGGCACTCGCACAGCGTGAAGTGGAGAATATTAACGGCGTTAAATTTGTAACGCTTTACGGTCAGCGCCAGGAAACAATAGATATTTGTATAGACGAAGCCCGCATGTCCAATCTCGGAGTCCTGCCTGCCGAAGTGCTTGCAACAATAGACGGCCAGCACAAAACGGTTTATGCCGGCAACTATGAGAGTAATGATCAGCGTTTGAGAGTAAATATTGATAACAGATACACTACCGCCGAAGACATTCGCAATCTGATTATCTGCGGACATGAAGAAGATAATATGCGCCTTGACGATGTCTCCGATATTGTTGAAGGGTATGCATCCCCGAGACGCAATGGGATGACTTTTGACGGAGTAGATGCGGTTGGATTTTCAATCGCAGTTGATACCAAAGCCGATATCACCAAAATAGGCAAGAAAGTCGAAAAGCGCTTGGCTGCACTTGAAGGGGATCGTATCCCTGCCGGCATCAAATTCAATAAGGTATTCTTTCAATCGGATCGTGTCAATGAGTCACTCGGAAAATTTGCCAGGAATCTTATAGAATCAATTATAATTGTCGTTGGCGTATTGATGCTTACAATGGGCTTTCGAAGTGGGTCAATTTTAGGCTTTTGCCTGCTGATAACCGTTCTGGGATCATTTCTGATGCTCAATTTTACAGGTGGAGCTGCACAGCGTGTTTCTATCGGTTCTTTTATATTGGCAATGGGGATGTTGGTAGATAATGCGATTGTTATAATTGATGGCATATTGGTTGATTTGCGAAAAGGCAAGCCGCGCGAAGAGGCACTTACTTCCATCGGTCGCAAGACGGCAATGCCTCTTTTGGGTGCCACCGTTGTGGCGATAGTAGCATTTCTACCTGTATATTTATCGCCGGATATGGCAGGCACCTACTTGAAAGACCTGTTTATAGTCTTGGCAGTATCATTGCTGCTGAGTTGGCTGTTGGCACTAACTTTTGTCCCGATTGTCGCAGACAAAATGCTGAAAGTAAAGCCTGAAGATGTGGGTAAAGATCAGTATGGCAATAAATTCTATCGAATGTTCAGTCGCCTTATCAGTTGGACTTTACGCTACCGCTGGCTTACAGTCTTAATGGCCTGTGTTCTGCTGTGCGGTTCACTGTACGGCTACCGCTATCTAAGGCAGGGGTTCTTTCCGGACATGAGCTACAACCAACTGTACGTCGAATACACACTGCCGGAAGGCACTTCATCCGTACGTACAGAGAGAGACCTGAAAGAATTAAGCAACTATCTGTTACAGCAACCTGACATTGTCCACGTAACTACTTCACTTGGAGGAACTCCATCCCGCTACAATCTTGTACGCTCAATTGCCGAACCTTCAATGTCGTATGGAGAGTTGATCGTTGATTACACTTCTCAGAAAAAACTTGTGTCAAACATAGATGAGTTGCAGAATTATCTTAACGAGAATTATCCGCGAGCTTACGCACGAGTGAAACGTTATAATTTGATGTATAAGAAATTTCAGATTGAAGCACGTTTCTCAGGTCCGGACCCCGCCATCCTGCGCAATTTGACGGCTCAGGCGGAAAAGATTATGCGAAAAAATAATAAGGTCAAAATGGTAACAAACAATTGGCAGCAGCCATCTCCAATGATTAATGTCGCATATTCACAGCCTGTTGCCCGTGAGTTGGGATTGTCGAGAAGTGACGTCGGTCTGTCTGTGTTGGCAGCTACTGATGGAATACCTATTGGCACACTCTATGACGGAACACATACAAAACAGATTAATGTCAGGTGTGTAAACAGTGAAGGTGGAGATATTGCTGCACTTGACAATATTCCGGTATTTGGGACTTTGCCTTCTCTAAACGGAATCAACGAGGATGCCGTAAAGGGTTATATGGCAGGCATCGTCAAGAAATCGGATATCGTTGAGAGCTTGACGCGTACAGTACCTCTAAGCGAAGTTGCAGACAGCATTACCCTCTCGTGGGAAGAACCTGTTGTGAGACGATACAATGGACAGCGCTCCATTTGTGCACAGTGTGATGTTGCTGCGGGCGAAAGTGTCGAGACCGCACGTCGTTCTCTTATCCATGATATAGAGTCTATCCAACTACCTGATGGGTATTCATTTGAATGGGGAGGCGAACACTATGCAAGCACACAATCCACACGATTTCTCTTCGCCACATATCCATTTGCCATTATTTTGATGATCACCATCTTAATCATGCTATTCGGAGATTATAAGAAGCCGTTGGTAATCATTTGCTCGATTCCATTTCTATTGGTGGGCGTTGTCACAGCATTTCTTGTAACTGACAAGACATTCGGATTTGTCGCTTTGATCGGTACGCTCGGTTTGGTCGGCATGATGATCAAAAACGGTGTTGTATTAATGGATGAAATCAAGCTGCAACTCGCAAGTGGTATGGAACCCGTTAAGGCAATTACCGGTGCCGCAACAAACAGATTCAGACCGGTAATGATGGCCTCAATTACAACAATTTTAGGCGTTATTCCGCTCTATTCCGATGACTTGTTCGGCCCAATGGCTGTAGCCATTATGGGTGGCCTGTTAATAGGAACTTTGGTCACGCTATTGCTGATACCAACTATATATGCCCTGTTTTTCCGTATCCGTAACAAAAATGAAAAAGTAAGTGATGAAAAATAATACGTTGCGAACAATAATATTCGCCATAATTGAAATTATAACTGTAAGCAATATTGCTGCCCAACCTCAACAACTAAGCCTCGAGGAGTGCCGTAATATGGCTATTGAAAGCAACACTATTGCCCGCAGGGCCGAACTCAACAGCCTGAAGGCAAAATATACGGTAAAAGCCGTTACCGCCAATTTTCTGCCACGTTTCAAGATTACGGGCTACTATGTCATGTCTAACTTAAAGTTGGAAGAGACTATTTCCGGAGGGTATCTGCCGACATACGTACCTGCTGCCGACGGTTCACTCCAACCCAATTTGATGACAATTGGGGGTCAACCCGTAATGATCAACGGAGAGCCTGTATTTAACCAATATGCCTACTTCCCTGACATTACCCTGTCGGCCAAATTTGACAATGCATATAACGCCGGCCTGTGTGTAGAACAGCCTATCTTTATGGGTGGAAAAATAGTAGCAGGCTATCGCATGTCAAAACACGGTGCCAAGTTGGCCGCAATAAACGAAGAATACTCTCAAGATGACATTCTTGTACGTACGGAAGATGCTTATTGGAAGTGCATTGAAGCTCGCGAAATGACAGAAGTGGCCAAGTCGTACCACGATGTTGTAGCCGAGTTCTACCGCAATATGCAAAATGCCGTAGAGGTTGGAATGCGCACCCCTAAAGATCTTGTGGCAGTTCAGTCCAAACTTAACGAGGCCGAATTAAACCTTGCAAGGGCAAATAATGCCGTGCGTCTATCGTCGATGAACCTTTGTTTCGTCATAGGCTTGCCACTCACGAGTGACATAGTTCTCACCGATACACTTGATGACAACCGCACTGTGACGTCAACAAACGATGTGGATGTCACAAACCGCAGCGAATACAGAATGCTCACCGAACAAGTTGCAATGAAAGGTGAAGAAGTTAAAATTGTCAGAGCAGATTATCTGCCGCAATTAGCGGTTGCAGGCTATTACGGATATACTAACGGCTTTCAGTTTAATGACACAAAAATGCTGGACCGCAGCACGCTTGCCGGAGTAGTTACCCTTTCTATTCCACTGTTTCACTGGGGAGAGGGCCACAATAAAATAAAAGTAGCAAAAGTTGAGAAAGAACTGTTACAGCTGCAACTTGATGAGGCTGCGCAGCAAATGATGTTGGAAGTCACTCAGGATGCAAACTTGCTTGATGAAAGTTGGCTTGAAGTACAACTTACCTCCACATCTTTAAAGCAAGCCGAGCAGAATCTCATTGACAGTCGTAATCGCTTTGAAGTGGGCAACGAGACACTGGCCGACCATCTGGAGGCACAGAGCCTGTGGCGAAATGCAAGTGCCGACTATGTTAAAGCCCTTGCAGCACTACGCCTGGCAGAAACCGGCTACCTTCGCTCCATCGGCAAACTGTAGTGCCTTATTGAAGAAATGATGCAATAAACAGAATAAGTAATTACATTTTTATAAATTTTACGGTATTTTTGTGACAGATTTTGCGTATTCAATCTGTTTGAATATCTTTGTGCCCGAAATTTGACAAGAGTAGAGAGATTATGTGAGGAGGGGAACGGGAGCGGTGTTATGGAAAGCGGTATGTCAAATTACTTCTACTTTCGGATACACAATATAATATATGGAGACAATCTATCTCTGCATCGTAATTATTCTGTTAATACTTGCCTGCTTCGATATTTGGGTGGGAGTCAGTAACGATGCCGTCAACTTTCTTAATTCTGCAATTGGCTCAAAAGCCGCATCTTACAAGGCAATTTTCGCTGTCGCATCCATCGGTGTCTTTATTGGGGCATCTATGAGTAATGGTATGATGGATGTAGCTCGACACGGAATCTTCCAACCTCAGTACTTCGCATTTAGTGAAATTATGTGCATACTGATGGGGGTAATCGTCACAGATATAGTGCTTATGGATGTTTTCAATTCTCTTGGAAGACCCACATCTACAACAGTGTCCCTGGTATTTGAACTATTGGGCGCAACAGTAGCATTATCTCTGTATAAAACTGCGGCCGGTGATGGTTCAATTGCTTTCGCAGAAATGATCAATACGGATAAGGCTTTTTCCGTAATTCTCGCAATATTTGTTTCAGTCGCGATTGCCTTTTTCTTCGGAGCTTTGGTTCAATGGCTTGCAAGGTTGGTGTTTACTTTTAATTATAAGCGCAACTTAAAGTGGTTCATCGGAATATTCGGTGGTATTGCCGCAACGGCCATTGTTTACTTCATGCTCATCAAAGGTGTAAAAGACCTCTCTTTTATGACTCCTGAAAACAAACTTTGGGTTAATGAACACACTTCGCAAATCGTTCTCTACTGCCTTCTCGGATTTACGGTTTTGATGCAAATCCTACATATACTGAAGGTCAATGTCTTTAAGGTGATCGTCTTACTTGGAACTTTTGCTCTTGCCATGGCCTTCGCCGGCAATGACTTGGTTAACTTTATAGGAGTCCCTCTTACAGGCTATTCATCATTTCTTGACTATACTGCCAACGGTGCAGGGGTCGCTCCCGATGCCTATATGATGGATTCACTCAATGGCCCTGCAAACACACCAATTATTTTTCTCATTCTTGCAGGCCTTATGATGGTCATTTCGCTTGTCACTTCAAAGAAATCACACAATGTAGTCAAAACCTCTCTAAAGCTCTCCAGGCAGGAAGATGGAGATGAGATGTTCGGATCTTCACCTCTTGCCCGATACATAGTACGTGGATCCCAGTCAATCTCCAATGTTATTTTAAACATTACACCTCCAAAGGTCAAAAAGTGGGTGGACTCGCGATTTAATCAGGATGAAACGATAATGGAAGAAGGGGCTTCTTTCGACTTGGTACGTGCTTCGGTCAATTTGGTGCTGGCTGGCCTTCTTGTTGCTTTAGGCACATCATTAAAATTACCTCTTTCAACCACTTATGTCACATTTATGGTGGCTATGGGTACATCTTTGGCAGACAGAGCGTGGGGACGCGAAAGTGCCGTTTTCCGCATTACAGGTGTAATTTCGGTTATAGGAGGATGGTTTATCACTGCAGGAGCCGCCTTTATTGTCAGCTTCGTCCTGGCAACTGCGATGCATTTTGGCGGTTTTGTGGTAATGATTCTACTTGTCGCTTTGGCAATTTTTCTTCTAATAAAAAGTGCAATTCAATACAAGAAAAAGAAAAAAGAGGAAAAAGAAGATACTCTGTTCGATAAGATGATGTCTTCGGAAGATATTTCCAAAGTATGGCCGCTGCTGAGGCAACACGTCACTGAAAGCGTACCTTACCAGATTAATATTGTGGCAGACTCATATTTGCATGTGACCGAATCTTTGATCAACGAAGACTGGCGCGATATGCGACGTACCGTAGCAAAGATTGAGACGGCGCGCGAAAACTTTAAGAAGATTCGTCGTCGCGAATTGCTTGGGCTCCACCGTGCAGATCCTAATATTGTGCTGACTCAAAACACATGGTTTCACGTCCTCAGCAACAATACTTCACAGTTAATGTACAGCTTAAAGCGTATGTACGAGCCGTGTACTGAACATCTTGACAATAATTTTAATCCACTCCCTGATGAATGTTCCAAGGAGTTGCGTCCTATGCGAGACAAACTTATCACGCTGATGCAACGCTCTGCGGATATGGTTTTAAAGGCAGATTATACCGGATACGGGACACTGGTTGATGACATAGATTTTCTGAGAGTTGACATTGCTGCCGCTCAAGGTGCCCATGCCCACCGCATGCAGGAGAGTCTCAGCCGCGACAATATCAATATCTACACACTTTATATGAACACCTTGCAGGAATCGGGGCAATTGGCAGAGACATTGAAACATCTGCTTCGCGCTGCGCAAAACTTCCAAAAAGTGTAAATTTTTGAGATTATGAAAAGATTCATTTGTGTTACAGTAATACTTTTGAGCGCCGTTGCGCTCTTTGCACAGAAAAGAGAGATTCCGACCCTGCATTTTGCAGACAACGGAACATTTAAAATTGTTCAATTTACAGATCTTCACAACGCTCCCGCAAATCCTGCGAGTAAACATGGAATAGAGTGTATTGAGGCCGTGCTTGATGCCGAAAATCCTGACCTTATTATCTTTACCGGAGACTCGTTTTGGGGACCCCCTGCTCGTGAAGCAATGAATGATATTTTAGCACCTGTGCTGAAGAGGAAGATTCCTTATGCTTTCTGCTGGGGCAACCATGATCACGAACAGGACATGACTCGTGCCGAGA
Organism: Bacteroidales bacterium; assembly: GCA_028691975.1. Classification (GTDB taxonomy): domain Bacteria; phylum Bacteroidota; class Bacteroidia; order Bacteroidales; family UBA932; genus Cacconaster. The sequence goes on from JAQUYF010000040.1 coordinate 13,378, forward strand.
TTCAGGAAATGATTGAAACTCAGCCTCTAAATTGCGGATTTACCGAGGATGGCATTCAAGGGTACAGCAACTTTGCACTTCCTGTGCTACATTCTAAAGCCTCTTCTGCCGACATCATTCCCGCCTTTATACTCTATTGCTTCGATTCCCAGGCTTATTCCGAAGTTGAGGGTGTAAAAGGATACGGATGGATCCACCTGGACCAGATTGCCTGGTATGCCAGAGTCTCCTCTTTCTATGCTGATGCAAATGGTGGCCTGCCTGTTCCTGCGATGGCATTTTTCCATATCCCGTTACCTGAATATTTGGACGCAGTCCAGGCAGAGCCGGCTAAAATGGTCGGCTCCCGTATGGAGAGCGTGGCTGCGCCAAAATTAAATTCCGGACTCTTCGTTGCTTTCAAAGAACATGGAGACGTAATGGCTACATTTGTGGGACACGACCACGACAGCGACTTTGCAGTGGAGTGGTACGGTCTGTTGCTGGCTTACGGCAGATATTCCGGAGGGGACACCGTCTATAACAACCTCGCAGACGGTAGCGGTGCACGAGTCATAGTGATCAACGAATCTGAGCCTCGCACCTTCCGTACGTGGATTCGACTGATGGATGGACGTATCCAAAACGACATCATCTACCCCCGCGACTTCAGAGAGCGCAAGAAGTAGCTGCCAAGCACTGTACGCGCGCACTACGTTCACAAAAAAAAGACAGCCACCTGAATGACTGTCTCTTGGAGCGGAAAACGAGACTCGAACTCGCGACCCCGACCTTGGCAAGGTCGTGCTCTACCAACTGAGCTATTTCCGCAAATTTGCTCCGCCTATTTGCGTTTGGGATGACAAAGATAGGAACATTTTTTTATACGACAAAAAAATCTTTACTCTCGTCAAGAATCTTATCAAACAACCGTTCAAATTAGGCGGTCTATGATTTATATTACAGTATCAAACTCTTTGAGGAATCTGACATCATTTTCGAAATAATGTCTAAGGTCCTTGACCTGCCATTTAAGCATGGCAATACGCTCAATACCCATTCCGAAAGCGAAACCGCTATAGACCTTACTGTCTATACCCGAAGCCTCAAGGACATTGGGATCAACCATACCGCACCCCAAAATCTCAAGCCACCCTGTCCCCTTACAGATGTTACAACCTTTGCCTTTGCAGATATTACAACTAACATCAACCTCAGCACTTGGCTCCGTGAACGGAAAATAAGACGGTCTCATGCGAATCTGAGTTCCCTCTCCGAACATCTCCTTGGCGAATAGTAAAATTGCCTGCTTTAGATCAGCAAAAGAGACGTTTTTATCAATGTAAAGACCCTCAACCTGATGGAAAATACAGTGAGCTCGTGCCGAAATAGCTTCATTTCTGAAGACGCGCCCCGGGCAAATCACCCTGACAGGCAAATCCATCTTCTCCATAGTCCTAACCTGAACTGAAGAAGTATGTGTACGAAGCAATACAGGATCCGGACCGTCAGGCTCTATGAAAAAAGTATCCTGCATATCGCGTGCAGGGTGTTCCGGAGGGAAATTCAGAGCACCGAACACATGCCAATCGTCCTCGATTTCAGGGCCTTCAGCAACTGAATAGCCGAACTTTTTAAAAATAGAGATAATCTCTTCTCGGGTAATTGAGATAGGATGCCTGCCACCGAGATCCATTTTATCCCCAGGTTTGGTCAAATCAAAAGAGGGTACAGCAGCATCTTCGCCTTCATTAATAGAGTCGTGCAGTGCATCTATTTTCTCCTGCACAGTATTTTTAAGGGCGTTCAACTTCTGTCCGAACTCCTTTTTCTGCTCCGGCAAAATTGTTCTGAAATCCTCGAAAAGTTTGGTAACCTCACCTTTCTTACCCAACATTCTTACTCTTAGATCCTCTATATCCTGCTCATGTTGTACCTGCAATTCATCCAAAGAGGCAAGAATCTGGTTAATTCTATCATTCATCGTCATGGCTAAATCTGTTCAATATTAAGTGCGCAAAGGTAATAAGAATTCTCTACCATTCAACAGCTTTTCTACTTAACGGCATTGTCATGCATCTTGCTCCGCCTCCGCCTCGAGGCAGTTCGGAACCTTCGAGAGTGACACAACAACGCTGATAATCCGAAAGCGAAACTTTCCCTTCAATGACATCCCAAGCTGGAATAATCTCAAAAGAGTGCTTGCTCATCTGTTCAACGGTCGCTTCATTTCGAGCGTAGCACACCACCTTTCCAGGTGCAAATGCAAAGAAATTAGATCCGCTGTGCCATTGCTCCCGCTCCTGATCCCATTCATCATCTTCACCGCCGCAAAGTATCGGCTCAAGGTCCATTCCAAGCCTGCGCAAGACTGTCAGAATATTGGAAACTGTCTTGATTTTGGACACTTTACCGTTTTCGATGGTAATATGTACGGTCTGATAGTTGCTATCTCCGAGGATCAATGGTTCAAACACCATGCATTTATCTTTGTCAAGTAAAGTAAATACCATATCGAGATGGATAAATGACTCCGGCGAATCGGGAAGTTGCTGCACAATGACGTGTTTGCGCCCCTCCGGGTTAGCCTTACACAACCTGTGCAAAAGTAAGTCAATCCCTTGTGTACTGCTGCGCAAACCATTGCCCAACAGTAAAATATCATCTCTCGCTATGAGGATATCCCCACCTTCTATGAAGATTTCATTGTTTGTTGGCTGATAGTCGTGAGCATTGATAATGTCGCAGGCAAAAGCCCCGCTTCCTCCATATATCGCATTCATGATCATGGATTCGCGCATTCTCACTTTATTTGCCATCCGGCAAATAAATGCATGATTACCTATTGTAACTGAAGAGTCTCTGGTGAAATAGAAATTATAGAGCGGATACAATGCATAATATTCATCTTTCACAAATGAAGTAAGTGTGTTGATTTTAGCCGGCAGGCCTTCAATCAAAACCTTGGCAAGGTGTTGAGAACTCATTTCCATGAGGGTCTCAAAATAATCGGTAACCTGCTCCATAACACAGATTTTTCCTATAAGCACCTCGCGATGCTCTTTATCATCAAGCACTTTGGCAAGCAAATCCCTAACCTGATAAATCTTGGCTACTTTGGACAAAACTCCCTCTATCTGCTCATACTCCTTTTGGGCTATCGAAAGGTTTAAAATATCACTGTAAAGAGCACGTTGCGCCATCTTGGGTGTCATATTTTCCACCTCGGCACCGGGAGTGTGAAGCAACACTGCATTCAACTCTCCAATCTCTGAATTAACATTAATCTTTAATATACTGTCTGACATATAACGATGTTGTTACAAATACTCATTCTTTTCATTCAAGGCAAGTTCTGTCACAATATCTTTGACAATAACATCCTCTTTGGGACAAATCATCAGCACGTCGTCAGTATCCACAATAAGATAATTGTCCAGATTGCGCGCAACCACTAATTTATCTTTGTTGTTCATCTTCACAATTGTCCTGGTTATATCCTTGAGGTAAGCATTATCTGTTTTAACTATGTTACCCTGTCCGTCTTTATTAGGAGAACGTTCGTAAAGCGAACCCCATGTTCCGACATCAGACCACCCAAAGTTGGAAAGGAAGACCCATGCCTTCTGAGTCTTCTCCATGACACCATAATCTATGGAAATAGCCGGGCAGTCCGTATATACTGAGTGAATAAAATCCTGTTCTTCAGGTGTATTATAGCAAAATTCACCTCCCTTAAAGAGATTTGCCACCTCCGGAAGGTATTTCTCCATCTCAGACTTAATCGCCCTTAACTGCCAGATAAACATGCCTGAATTCCAGAAAAATTCGCCCGTCTCGACAAAAACTTTCGCAAGATCCGCATTCGGCTTTTCCGTAAAGGTCTTTACTGCATAAGCAGAATGTTCACTGATGAGTTTGTGCTTACTCTTGTTGACCTGAATATATCCGAAATTAGTCTCCGGACGAGTCGGTTTGATACCGATAGTAAAGAGATCTTCACACTGTGAAGCATAATCCAGAGCACTGCCTATAGTGTCTATGAAATAATTTTCTCCGGTAATCAAATGGTCAGAAGGAGTTACAATAACCGTTGCGTCGGGATTTTGAGTATACAGCTTGTAAGTAGCGTATGCAATACAAGGAGCAGTATTTCTCTTAAATGGCTCAAGGAGAATGTTTTCATCCTTAATCTGGGGGAGCTGTTCTTTGACCAGATCTCTATACTGCGCCGCGGTAACAATCAAGATGTTTTCTGCAGGGACAATGTTGACAAACCTCTCAAAGGTCAACTGCAAAAATGACTTTCCGAGGTCTAATATATCAAGAAACTGCTTTGGACGAGCATTTCTACTGATTGGCCAAAAACGGCTTCCAACGCCTCCGGCCATAATGATGCAATAATAATTTTTATTCATAAGGCTGTATTTAATTCAAAATATCGGCAGAAAAGCGTTGGGGATATATTCCAAACGGTACTCTTCCCCATCAAAAGTAATCGAGACAATATCAAAAACCACCTCCTTGGACACTCTCTTCTGCACAACGTATCTTCTTGCCGCCCTGATGAGATTGTACCTCTTCCTCCAGTCCAC
>JAQUYF010000041.1 GCA_028691975.1 Bacteroidales bacterium
CACCGTCGATACTTCCGTATGGGTGGTTACTGATGGTAATGAATGAACCTTCAGGTAGCGAGTCCAGCCTTTGAACATTGCCGATCCGGTAATCTACTTTGATATCTTCTAAAATATGACTTGCAAACTCACCTCCGGTGAATTGCTCGTTATTGGTGTAAAGAGTATTTATTTTATCAACCGCACATAGCTTCAGGATGGCTCTGGCGAAGGCATTGCCTGTTTTTCCTTGAAATATTGATGAAGCTTGTTCTAAATCCTTTACACTTATTAATTCCATGACTATTTATTGTAGTTCTTTAATGTAGCAGCGTGCCCGCTTGTGAAGCCGAGTCTCAAACTTTCCCCATAGATTAATTACATTGTGGTTGTTTTCAAGTTCTCGGGTTGTCTCAATATATTTGATGCCGTGCTTGATAATGCCCTTTGATGTATGATCAAAGATGATGGAATTGACACCCTTATTCCTGTAATCGTCTGCAATTGATATCAGCAGGGTATCAAGAGTGTCGTTCTTTCTAAGGGCCTTCAGTATGTGAATAAAGCCGAACGGAAACAACTTTCCGTGTGCTTTTTGCAGAGCTAATGAGAGTGAAGGAAGGCAGATGCCGAAACCGACAACTTCATCTTTTTCATTTGCGACAACCGATATGAAGTCAAGATTGACTTGAGGGACGAATTGGCTCTTGAGGTCATCAATTTGGCCCTGCGACAGTTCTGAAAATCCGTGGATATTTCTATAGGCTTGATTGAGAAGATCGAAAATTCTGTCAAAATAGAGGCTTAAATCTCTTTTACTCTTAAATTGAACGACGTGCAGGTTCTCTTTTTCCTCGATCATTCGCGCAAATCTGCCGTAAACCTCCGGAATAACTTCCGGAACAGTTACTTGAAATTCTATCCAGTCTGTATCTTTTACATAGCCGAGTTGCTTGATGTGCTCCTCATAGTAGGGGAAATTATATTTGCCGTAGGCGGTAGGATATTCATCAAAGCCTTCTACCAGGACACCTGAGGCATCAAATTCGAGAAATCCGAGAGGACCGGAGACTATCTGCATGCCTTTCTTTTTTGCCCAACTTTCTGCCGCATTAAAAAGGGCGGTTACAACTTCATGGTCATCAATAAAGTCCAGCCATCCGAATCTTGCATAGTTGATGCCTGTTTTTTTGTTGTATTCACGATTGATGATGCCGGCAATCCTTCCAACAATCTCTCCCTGTTCGTTGTAGGCAAGCCAGTATTTGGCTTCACAAAATTCAAAAGCATGGTTCTTTTTGGGGTCAAGTGCTGCCATGTCTGCAGAAACGAGCTGAGGCACGTAAAATTTGTTTTCCCTGTAAAGTTTGTTTGGAAATTCGACAAAACGTCTCAGTTCTTTAGGAGAAGAAACAACTTTGATAGTTATCATGTGGTTTTAGTTTTAGTGTCAAAACACAAAGATATCAATTTTTTTTTAATCATTGATACTGTTGTCCTGATCGGCTTGCCTCTTCAACTTTCTGTCTTTGAAAATAACCCACTCGTTCATGGCATAATTAACACATCCTGAGATGCATAAAGCGCAGAGATTGCAGATGACAACGTTCCATCCTGTAAACTTTTCTATCAGTAGAAGAATGCCCATTTTTATAAGAAAAACCATTGAGCAGGATGCGTTGTATAACAAATATCTTCCCAGAAATGTCTTTTTTGTTTTTTTAGGTATCCTTTTCCCCCAAATTATCTTGTAAGCGCAGAAGTAGTTACAAAGTACAGCCGCCTCAAATGAAATGATGGGGGATATGATGTAGTCTCCCACATAAGAATCAAATACAAATTTGGAGAAAAACCACAAGACAGCGGTGTCCACTAAAGTACCGAGGCCGCTTGTGAGCATAAATTGTATGATTCGTTTAATCATTCTTTTGGGTCTTGTCCAAAGGATCCATCTTAGAATATTTCTTCAGGTCAATGCAGAACACTACGATGTAAATTATAAGGAGGATAGCTGTAACACCTAAAGCCATGAAGTCAAACATTGAGAATACGACATCTGTTCCATAAACCGTAAAGTGATAATTGTAATTTCTTATGTACGGCACATACATGACCAATGTATTGATAATCACAATAATCAGACGAAATTCGGTGGGTCCCATCTTTCCGTATGTCAGACGGAAGTCTCCGCGCAGGTGCGTATTGATGTAAGTAAAGACCGTCATCAGCATATATGCTCCGAATACGGACATCGAGACTGCAAGATTAAGCATACTTGAGAAGCCTGCTCCTACGCATACTACTGCCAGAGTCATTCCGTCAATATTATGGTCAAGGAAGTAACCGTAAATAGGCCTCTGAGTATTTCTTACGCGTGCAACAGTCCCGTCAAGGCTATCGCCGAACCAGTTTAACAATATACCTCCGGTCGCAATCCAAAGATACAAAATGTTATAGTTCGAAAGCACATATCCGGCTGATGCAATGACAGCTCCGAGTACCCCGAGGAATGTCAAAAAATCCGAGGTAACCCATTTGGGTAATCTTTGAGCCATCCATACCAAAGTTTTTTTCTCAATACCGTTTAAAACAGATGTTTGAATTCTAACTGCTTGTTTTTGTTGTTCCATAGTTTATACAATTATTTTACTATTTACGTTAGTTTCGTTAGACATAGCAAATTATATGCCTTAAAAATAAATGATTCACAGCTGTACAACAATATCATTACTTTCCGAATACCAAAAACTACAAATTAGACACTTTTGGAGGACTTTATGACAGATTGTCATATTATTTATCCTCTTTGCTTACATTTTCGTTTGCTGCTGCCTCCCCTTTAATACTTTTTGTAAGTTCCTGCACTATCTTAAATCTCGAAAGGAATTCACTTGCAAAGACTCTGAGCACTGTGTATGCAGGGATTGCAACTAACATACCTACTATGCCTCCAATATACCCTGCGATCAGGATAACGATAAATATCTCAAGAGGATGTGCTTTGACACTGCTTGAGTAGATATACGGCTGAAACACGTAGTTGTCTATGAGTTGTGTGATGAGCATTATGGCCAGGATAGTGATAAGGTAGGGCAATACCGGTCCGGGATTGGCGGCGCTGTAATGTGTGATCAGTCCGGTAAGTACTCCCAAGACCTCACCTGAGAGTGGACCCACATAAGGAATAACATTGAGAATGCCGGATGCAAAGCCCAAAGTGGCGGCAAGGTAGAAATCCATTCCTGCTATAAAGTGAAGCCCCAACATGTTGATTATCATGATGAGAATGGATTCAATGAAGATGCCAGTAAAGTATCTGACCAGAAGATTGTCGATAGAGGCCAGTGCGCGCTGCATATTATCTTCATATTTGTCGGGCACTATGGCGCTCATTACATTGCTTATGATGTCTTTCTCCTGAAGCAGGAAAAAAGAGATAAAAATAACAGAGAATGCTCCGATGAAGAAGTCGATTATACCTGAAGCAAGTGATGAAAAGGCTTTGGAGAAGAGAGAAATATTGAACAACCCTTTTAACTGTTCTATTGCAAATACTTCTACTTTAAAGCCTCTTCCCAAAGAAGGAAATGTCTTTATCAGGGTACGGTTGAATTTGGCTAAAGGCTTGGCAGTATTTGCAATAATGCCTTCAAAGTTGATTTGTCCCACTTCGTTGATAATCCTGCCGAAAAGCGGGGCGATAAAGAACAGGACTCCTCCAATGACGGCAAAAATAAATACCAACGCAAGTATTGATGCAAGCCAGTTTGGGATTTTAAACTTTTTAATGGAAAAGGAGGTGAGAAACTTGACAATCGGCTTGCCTATCAGAGAGATGACCGCCGCGATCAGAATATACCAAACTATCTCGCTGAAATACCAGACGAGAAAACATACTATGGCTACAACAGCTGCAATAATGATATAACGGGAAAGTTTATTCATGGTCGTGTACTTTTAATCCTCAAATTTAATATATATTTGTACTTAAATCTAAAAAATTACCTGATGAAACGATATTTTAGTCTATTGACAGCACTGTTTATTACAACTTTTGCCATTGCCGACAATGGTATGTGGCTTCCTTCACAGATCTCCATGCGGATTGCCGATATGCAATCCAAGGGACTCAAGTTGAGTGCCGAAGATATTTACAGTCTAAACCAGCCTTCGCTTAAGGATGCGGTTGTCCTGTTTAACGGTGGGTGCAGCGGAGAGTTGATCTCTGACGAAGGCTTGCTGATTACCAATTATCATTGCGGACACAGTCTGATACAAGCTCACAGTTCCGTGGGGCACGACTACCTGAAAGATGGCTTCTGGGCTATGACAAGAGATCAAGAACTGCCCAACAAACGGATTTTTGTGAGATTTCTTGTGTATATGGATGATGTTACAGACATCGTGTTGTCAGGATACAAGTCAGGCATGAGCGAGGCTCAGAGAGATTCCATAATCGAAGTAAATGGTAAGCCTGTCATTGAGGCTGCAGAGAAAGAAGGAGTCGGCTATAGTGCCAGGATAGCTCCTCTCTATTATGGTAACCAGTATTTTATTTGGGTCTATCAGACTTTTACCGATGTTAGACTTGTTGGTGCCCCACCTGCAGCCGTAGGCAAATTCGGTGGAGATACGGACAATTGGATGTGGCCGCGTCATACCGGAGACTTTTCTTTGTTTAGGATCTATGCCGACAAGAATAATAATCCTGCCCCATACTCAGCTGATAATGTGCCTTATACTCCTAAAAAACATTTTAAAATGTCCCTCAAAGAGCGCAGGGAAGGTGACTTTACATTTGTTTATGGATACCCGGGTACTACTCAAGAGTATATTTACTCCGAAAAGGTGAAGTATATTTCTGAGGCATCCGATCCTCACAAGCGCAACCTCAGAACATTAAGGCTCGATGTCCAGAAAAAATATATGTCTGCAGATCCTGCTGTCAGAATCAAGTATTCAGCAAAGAATGCGAGTGTTGCCAATTCCTGGAAAAAATGGCTTGGGGAGATGAATGGTATTCGCAAGATGAAGACATACGAAGAAAAGAAGGCGTTTGAGAGTCAGTTTGCGGAGTGGGCTGCGAACAGGCCGGAATATTCATGGATCATACCTCGATTTGAACTGCTCTATCCGCAGTGGGAGAAATATGCGTTTGCAACTGACTACTACAACGAAAGTATTCGTGCCAATGAGATTATTTCCTTAGCTAACAGCATCAGAATGAATATTATGCAAAAGAAGAGCATCGATGTCATCAATGCATATATAGATGATTTCTACAAGAATTATTATCTTCCGATTGACAAAGAGTGTTTCATCTTGCTGCTCAGACAGTACAGACAGTATATTCCTGACGCATACAGACCCGCATACTTCTCAGATATGATCATTCATTACGGGACCATGCAGGCATGGGTGGATGCAATCTATGAAAAGTCTGCTCTGACCAATGTGGATGCGGCCAAAGAGCTTGTTAAACGGGCTGTTGAGGCAGGTGATGATTATGCTGCCGTGCTTTTATCGGATCCGGCGTGTGAATTTGAGTATCGGTTTAAGACACACTATGACGAGAATATCAGCAATGTGTATGACTACTTTACCGAACAGATTGATCAGGTGTACCGTTACTATATGAAGGGTCAGATGGAGATGTGTCAGGAGAAAGAGTTCTTCCCCGATGCAAACTTGACATTGCGCGTTGCTTACGGCAATATACAAGGCTATTCACCTGCTGACGGTATTTACTACAAACCGGTTTCAACTCTGGAGGGTATTATGCAGAAGGATAATCCTGACATTTTTGACTACAATATTCCTCAGGAGTTGAGAGACATATATGCGGCAAAAGACTACGGCAGGTATGCCGTAAATGGCACTGTTCCCGTCTGCTTTATTGCTACCAACCATACGACCGGCGGAAATTCCGGCAGTCCGGTACTTGACGGTGACGGCAACCTTATAGGCATTAACTTTGACAGAGTTTGGGAGGGAACGATGAGTGACATTGTATTTGATCCCGATGTCTGCAGAAACATCTCTCTGGATATGAGGTATGTGCTTTTCTACATTGACCGGCTCTCAGGAGCACGGCAACTTCTCAATGAGATTGAAACCGTAGAGTAATAACAAACAAGAGGGTGGCTAATCAGTCAATTTGACCTTTAGCCACCCTCTACTTTTTGAAGATCGTATCTTTTATTCTTCTTTTTTCGGCGGACGTTCGTTTGCTACAGCAACGTTGATAACCCTCCCCATGTGTTCTGTCCCGTTGAGAGCAGCGATAGCAGCATTGCCTGCTTCATCGCTTGACATTTCAACAAAGCCATATCCTCTTGAACGATGGGTATCGCGGTTGATAATGATTCTTGCGGAAGTTACCTCTCCGTAAGGAGAAAATAATTCAATAAGGTCTTCCCTCCTGGCTTTAAAGTTTAAGCCATAAATAAAAATGTTCATAACAATTTGAAAATATAAATATAAGGTTAAGTTTGCTTAACAAAGGTAAGGCAAAAAAAAGAATTAACAAATTAATTTAAGCTAAAAAACAAAAATTATCTTACATACCTTATAATGAACTGATAATTATGATGATTTCATTCATTATGTGAATCACTGTCTTTGCAGCGAAGGCAAGCCATCTGCCAAGGTATGGGATTTTGTAGAGTATAACTGCTCCTGCAGTCAAGTAGAGGCTTAATCCGACCAGAGGGATTGCGAGTAAGTTTGTTATCATAAAATAGAACGGGAAAGTTCCGAAATATAGATAGGCTATGACGCCTGTGGTCAGCTGGCAGGAGATGGAGATGGAAAGGCTGTTCCAAACGTATTTCAATACCCTTGTGCGGGCATTTAACAGTTGTTTCAACCTTGGATAGAGAGTGTAAATCGAGATGACGGCACAGTAAGAGAGCTGGAACCCTATTTCGCGCGGAGCCTCGGGATGGATCAAAGTGATGATGATTGCACTCACAGAGAGCGCTGAGGGACCTTCCTTTTCACCGGATGTAAATTGGGAGAGTTCATAGACGGTAATCATGATGACAGCCCTGCAGATAGAGTTGCTCATCCCCGAGATGAATGCATAACTCCATAAAAAGATAAGGGTAAGAGCACTCCGAATTATGCGGCATACAATGTTTCCGCCAAGCAGGGACAAAAGAATCCCAAGCAGCACGTAAATAATACCGACGTGGAGACCGGAAAGAGCTAAAAGGTGCATTGCCCCGCTTGCCTTATAGCTGTTTTTCAGTCCTCTGTCAAGGGTGCTCTTATCTCCGATTGATAGAGCTCTTGCCATCTCCAGCTCGTCCCCTTCGGGGAAAACAGTTGCAAGATAATCGGAAAATTTATTTTTCATTTCCGCGGAGCGTGCAGCGAGGTAAGAGCTCCTGCGTTGTGCAGGAATACGCGAAATCTGAAGACTTGCGGCTCCCAGCAAAAGCATTGTGAGCAGGAGTAAAACTTTTTTTTGCCACAGCAGGCTTAAGAGTGCAAAAACTACAGCAAGTATAAAATAAAAAGGGGGAGGAAGGCTTATCCAATCCCCTATGAAATTGCCTACCAGAAGAGCGGCAGCGCATAAAATAACAGTCCTACCTTTCCACATATCTTTCCTCATTATTATTTGAGTGCAAGGTACAATTTTTTTTGCAGGTGGTGGCATATTATTTAACTTTGCAAATTATCTCCGAAGTGGCAAATAACTTATAAATTATAATATTAAATGATTGTTCTCGTTTTAAATTGTGGCAGTTCCTCTTTGAAATATCAGGTTCTTGATATGAAGAGTGATAATGATTATTCTCTATTGGCAAAAGGCCTTGTTGAGAGGATTGGTGATAAAATCGGTGTTTTGACACACCAGGTTACAGGTAAAGACAAATATAAGATTGAAAAGCCTATCGCTAACCATACCGAAGGTATCAAAAGCGTATTGGATCTGTTGACGGACAAAGAGCACGGCGTGCTGAAATCTCTGGATGAAATCGATGCAGTAGGGCACAGAGTAGCTCACGGAGGAGAGTTCTTCTTCTGTAGCATGGCTGTCAATGACGATGTTATCGCCAAAATTGAGAAGTGTTGCGAATTGGCACCTCTTCACAATCCTGCAAACCTGCTCGGAATCCGTGCGGTTGAAGATTTGATGCCGGGCAGACCTCAAGTGGCGGTATTTGATACTTCATTTCACCAAACGATGCCGGATTACGCCTACATGTATGCTATTCCTTATGAATATTATGATAAATACAAGATTCGCAAATACGGTTTCCACGGTACAAGCCACAAGTTTGTTGCACAAAAGGCTTGCGACTTCACAGGTATGGATATCAACAACTCCAGGATAATCACTTGCCACCTTGGCAACGGCAGTTCCATAACCGCCATCAAGAATGGTAAGTCAATAGATACTTCAATGGGCTTTACTCCCGTAGAGGGTGTAGCAATGGGTACTCGCTGCGGAAACATAGATGCAGGCGTTATCACTTTTCTTGAAGAGAAAGAGCACCTTGATGCTGCCGGAATCAATGCACTTCTCAATAAGAAGAGCGGCTTGCTGGGCGTATCCGAACTCTCTTCCGATTGCCGTGATATTGAAGAAGGTGCTTCTTCAGGTAACGCTAAGGCTGCTCTGGCTCAGGAGATGCTTTACTACGGTATTAAGAAATATATCGGTTCATACGCTGCTGCAATGGGCGGAGTAGATATGATCGTGTTTACCGGAGGTATAGGAGAAAACTCTTCCACTACAAGAGAGCAGGTTTGCCAGGGGCTCGAATTCCTGGGAGTTGACTTTGACAATGATGTCAACAGAGGTGCCAGAGGTGAGGATGCCGTGTTGACTAAACGCGGCTCAAAAGTAGTGGTAGTCGCTATTACTACAAACGAGGAGCTTGTCATCGCTCGTGATACAATGAATATCGTAAAAAATAATAAATAAAAAACTTACAATAATGATTACAAATTTTGAACAGGTATTTGAACAGTTGCGTTCTAAAAGCAAAAAACGTTTGGTAGCAGCATGGGCTGTCGATAATCACACAATCAGCGCAGTACACCTTGCAGTAGAAAAAGGCATAGTCGATGCTACGCTTGTAGGTGACGAAAAGATGATTCTTGATGTTTGCAAGTCTGAAGGTTTTAATCCTAAGAGTTTCACTATCGTTCACAATCCGGATGAACTTAAAGCTATTGCGCAGGCTATCGATATTATCAATGCCGGCGAGGGCGATATCCTTATGAAAGGCCTTTGCAGTACAGATAAATATATGAGGGCTATTCTGAATAAAGAGCGTGGCTTGCTTCCTCCAAAAGCTGTTTTGAGTCATGTTAGTGTACTTGAAAATCCTAATTATCACAAATTCATCATTTTAAGTGACATGGCAGTGATTCCTCTTCCGGACTTCAAACAGAAGATTGCCATTGCTAATTATCTTGTTAAGACAGCTCAGTCACTCGGTATCGCTAAACCTAAAGTTGCAGCTATCGCCGCTACTGAGCAGATGCTTGATGGTATGACAGCTTGTGTTGAGGGTGCTTTACTTGCTAAAATGGCAGACAGAGGCCAGATTAAGAATTGCTATCTTGACGGTCCTTTGGCTTTGGACGTTGCTCTTTCTAAAGAAGCAGCTGAGATCAAGAAACTTGAAAGTCCTGTTGCAGGTGATGCCGACTGCCTGTTATTCCCTAACATCGAGTCAGCTAATGTCTTCTATAAAGTTAATTCACAGCTTTGTGTGGGTGTGAAACAGTCGGCCATGGTAGTTGGAGCAAAGGTTCCATGCGTTTTGTCAAGCCGTGCTGACAGTATTGACACCAAGTTAAATTCTATCGCCTTAGCTGCTTTATCTGCTAAATAGAGTCATGAAGATCTTAACCATTAACCCGGGTTCGACTTCTACAAAAATTGCTCTGTTTGAGGATCATCAGCAGGTGTTTACCGTTACATTGCGACATTCTGCCGAGGAGATAGCACCTTATGCTAAAGTAATCGACCAGTATGAGTTTCGTAAAAATATCATACTCAACTCTTTAAAGGAAAACGACATTGCTATTTCCGACCTTTCTGCAATAGTGGGGCGCGGAGGGCTTGTAAGACCTATTCCATCAGGCGTCTATGAGGTAAATGAAAAGATGGCTGAAGATTTGCGTAATGCAGTCAGTGGCGAGCATGCCAGCAATTTAGGCGGTATTTTGGCTCGTGAGATGGCAAAGGATATTCCGGGCTGCCGTGCGTTTATTGCTGATCCTGTTGTGGTTGATGAACTATCCGACATTGCAAGAGTTGCAGGGCATCCGGCATTCAAGAGGGTCTCTATTTTCCATGCCCTCAATCAGAAGGCTATTGCCCGTATTTATGCCGCGCAAAAGGGAGTCCCTTACGAATCTTTAAATTTGGTTGTTGTACACCTTGGAGGTGGCGTGTCCGTCAGTGCCCACCAAAAAGGGATGGTTATTGATACCAACAATGCTTTGCATGGAGAGGGACCTTTCAGCCCGGAGCGAGTAGGCACTATTACCGCTTTGCAAATGGCTGAACTTTGCTTCTCAGGCAAATATACTCTGGAAGAGGTCAAGAAGATGATTGCCGGAAGGGGCGGCACAGTCGCTCATTTGGGTACTAACAACTTTGCCGAGATCGGCGAAAAAGCCAAGACAGATCCTCACTTTAAACTCATTGCCGATGCCTTTGTATATGGTGTGGCAAAAGAGATTGGGGCGATGGCCGTTGTGCTTAAAGGTAAAGTTGATGCCATCCTTATTACCGGAGGCATTGCCCACGGTCGGGAAATGATGGAGCAATTGTCTGATTATGTGAAGTTTATTGCGCCTGTTAATATTTTTCCGGGAGAAGATGAGATGGCTGCCCTTGCGATGAATGGCTATGCAGTCATGGAAGGCAAGCAAAAGGCTAAAGTGTATTAATAATGATTACATTCTTCATCTCGATAGCTTTACTTCTGTTAGGATACTTTACTTACGGTAAGTTTATCGAACGTATGTTCGGTGCGTCATCCGACATTCCTACCCCTGTAAAAAGTATGGAAAACGGAGCAGACTGTAAAGCTATCAAGCCTTGGAGATTGTTTGTGATCCAGTTTCTAAATATTGCCGGTCTCGGACCTATCTTTGGTGTGATACTCGGGGCTGCATACGGTCCCATGGCATACCTGTGGATTGTAATCGGTAATATATTGATGGGTGCCACTCACGACTATTGTGCGGGAATGCTCTCCCTGCGTAACAAGGGGGCGAGCATGCCTGTTGTCGTGAAGAAATATCTTGGTGGCGGTGCCCAAAAGATCGTTTTGGTCTTTACCGCATTTCTGCTTTTGGGAGTTGCGGTCTCTTTTGTAGTAGGCCCTGCAGATTTACTTGTCAGTCTTACTTCGGTCAACAAGTATGTCTGGTTGGCCGTTATTTTTATCTATTACTTCATTGCAACTATTTTGCCTATTGACGAGATTATCGGCAATATATATCCATTCATGGGCGTAGTCTTGCTATTCATGGCATTGGCTATCTTTGTATCTCTTATTGTTAAGGGCTTTTCCGGGGAGCTGTTTTTACCGGAGGTTACTTTGAGTTCATTTCGCAACATGCATAGCAATCCGGATACAAACATACTGATTCCTATGATGTTTGTAGTGATCTCTTGTGGTGCTCTTTCAGGATTTCACTCTACGCAGTCTCCAATGCTTGCCCGCTGCATGACAGATGAGAAGTATGGACGTCCCGTATTTTACGGGGCTATGATTTGCGAAGGCATCGTAGCAATTATATGGGCTACTGCTGCTATTTCCTATTGTGGAGGTGTTGAAGGTCTTAATGCGGCAGCCGATGCCGGCAAGACTCCGGCAATTCTGGTCAATGCGATCTGCAGATCTTGGCTTGGCCGGTTCGGGGCCGTACTTGCTATGCTTGGCGTGATTATCTGCCCGATTACAAGTGGCGATACCGCACTTAGAAGTCTGCGTCTTACTTTGGCCGATTTTCTTAATATCGACCAGAATAAGCCGATTAAGAGGTTTTTGGTCGCCATTCCGATATTTGTGGTTTGCGCTCTTCTGTGTGAGTTTGACTTTTCCACCGTCTGGGTCTATGTCAGTATTATCAATCAGTTGATAGCCACGACAATGCTTTGGACCATTTCGGATTACTTTTATCGCAAAAAGAAACACTATTGGCTTACATTGGTTCCGGCCACATTTATGTCATTTATCTGTGTTTCATATATTATGATTGCACCGTTGGGATCCGGTGGGTTTGCACTCAATCATACTCTGAGCTATGTGGTTGGTACAGTACTTTCAGTCGGTGCTGCCATCCTGTTCCTGTGTCGTAACAGGAAGCCCGTAGATTAGTCTCCTTTTTTTACTATCTTTGCCGCCGATTATTATTCACAGTATGGCAGAGAATGTTCCACTTGAGCTTGGTACTGAAAAGGTAGGCAAGCTACTTAAAAAATATGCATTACCGGCAATCATAGCCATGACTGCCTCCTCTTTGTACAACATGGTCGATAGTATCTATATCGGCCAGGGAGTAGGCCCGCTTGCCATTTCAGGGCTTGCGTTGACTTTCCCTCTTATGAATCTCTCCGCTGCATTCGGTACTCTTGTCGGTGTAGGTGCTTCTACATTGGTATCTGTTCTGCTGGGGCAGAAAAATTATGATGTTGCCAAAAAGGTGCTCAGCAATGTTGTCATCCTGAATGTTGCAATCGGTATTGTCTTTTCATCTTTAGCGTTGATATTTCTGAATCCGATCCTCTACTTTTTCGGCGCAAGTCCGGATACAATACCATACGCTCGTGAATATATGGTTATCATTTTGCTTGGTAATCCTTTTACTCACCTCTATTTCGGCCTGAACTCTGTCATGAGGGCCTCAGGTCATCCGCAGAAAGCGATGGTAGCTACCATTTTAACGGTGATATTGAACTGCATTCTCGACCCGATATTTATCTTCGTGTTCGATATGGGGATTCAGGGAGCAGCTATTGCTACAATTATCTCTCAGGTGGTGTCGCTTGTCTGGCTGCTAAGGATTTATTGCAACAAGAATGAATTGCTTCACTTTTCAAAGGATACGTTCAAGCTTGATTTTCAGATTGCCAAGAGGTCTATGTCTATCGGCATGGCTCCGTTTTTAATGAATGTGGCCTCATGCTTTGTTGTCATATTTATCAACAATCAGTTGAAAAGATATGGTGGGGATATGGCCATTGGCGCGTATGGCATCGTCAACCGCATAGTATTTCTCTTTCTCATGATTATCAACGGCTTCAATCAGGGAATGCAGCCTATTGCCGGCTATAACTATGGCGCAAGACAATACAAGAGAGTTAAAGAGGTGCTTAAACTGACGATAATTTGGGCTACCGGCATTATCATGGTGGGTTTCATTGTCGGTATGCTGTTTCCTACAGCAGCCGTGTCGGTATTTACCAGTGATCAGCAGCTGAAACAGATTGCAAAAGTTGGCTTCAGATATACGGTCATGGCATTCCCCGTAGTTGGATTTCAGATCGTGGTGTCTAATTTCTTCCAAAGTTTGGGTCTTGCCAAGAAGGCAATTTTTCTATCCCTGTCCCGGCAGTTGCTCTTTTTGTTGCCTCTGCTTGCCATTCTTCCCCCGTTACTCGGTATAGAGGGAGTCTGGTTGAGTATGCCTATATCCGACTGTATCGCCGCTCTGGTAGCATTTATTATGCTGAAGCGGCTAATGAATGAGTTTAACAGGGAGATGGCCATTTCTGAAGGGTCGGATACGATAGGGATACCTGCTTCGCAGGAAAACAGTGTCGAATTACATAAAGTTTAAAGATATGGATAGAAAATATTTGATCACGATAGGTCGTCAGATCGGGAGTGGAGGCTTGGAAACAGCTCACAAACTTTCCGAACAGCTCGGTATAAAGATGTACGACAAAGAGTTGCTCTATGAAGTATCAAAGCAAAGCGGCATCTGTCCCGAACTTTTCGTGAAAAATGATGAAAAGTCTGCCAAACAGCGGATTTTTACATTTTTCGGAATCGGAACCTCAGCCCAGGAAAATGATTTGCTATCGGCCGATTCCTCTTTAAATGGAGCCACTTTCTTTAAAATGCAGAGTGAGGTTATGAGAGATATAGCTTCTAAGGAATCCTGTATATTTGTCGGCAGATGTGCCGACTATGTCCTGAGAGATATGCCTGATTGCCACCACTTCTACATTACGGCAGATTTGGAGTTCAGAGCCAAACGTATTGCTGCATCGAACGGCCTCTCTTTGGCTGAAGCCAAACGCTTTATAGAGCAGGGTGACAGAAAGCGTGCCGACTATTATAATTACTACACCTTTAAGAAATGGGGAGATGCTTCGAGCTATGACTTGTGCATTGACTCTTCTAAAATAGGCGTTGACAACGTTGTCGAAATTATCAAATATTATATTAACACCATAACCAAATAGATATGGCAGACGAAAAGATTATTTTCTCCATGAATGGAGTGGGCAAGATATTGCCTCACAACAATAAAGTGATACTCAAGGATATATACCTTTCTTTCTTCTATGGAGCGAAGATCGGTATCATCGGTCTCAACGGGTCGGGTAAGTCCACATTGATGAAGATTATTGCAGGAATTGAGACCCCTACTCAGGGAGAAGTGGTTTTTGCCCCCGGCTATACAGTCGGATACTTAGAGCAGGAACCTCATCTGGATGACTCCAAAACTGTTATCGATGTAGTGAAAGAGGGTGTGCAGGAGGTCGTGGATCTGCTCAAAGAGTACGAAGAGGTGAATATGAAGTTTGCCGAGCCGATGTCTGACAATGAAATGAACGACCTGATCATGCGTCAAGGAGAGTTGACAGACAAAATTGAGCATATCGGAGGATGGGATATCGAGTCCAAATTGGAAAGGGCTATGGATGCGTTGCAGTGTCCTGATCCGGATGCTTCTGTGGCTACATTAAGCGGAGGAGAGAGAAGACGGGTAGCACTTTGCCGACTACTTTTACAGGAGCCGGATGTACTGCTTTTGGACGAGCCTACCAACCACCTCGATACCGAGAGTATTCAGTGGCTTGAGGCTCATTTACAGCAGTATAAAGGAACAGTAATCGCTGTTACACATGACAGATACTTTCTTGACAATGTCGCAGGCTGGATACTTGAACTTGACAGGGGAGAGGGAATTCCATGGAAAGGCAATTATTCATCATGGTTGGAGCAGAAGACCACACGTCTTGCGATGGAAGAGAAGCAGGAGAGTAAGCGTCGCAAGACTCTGGAACGTGAGTTGGAGTGGGTCAGAATGGCTCCTAAAGCGCGTCATGCCAAGTCTAAGGCTCGCTTGGGAGCTTATGAGAAGATGATGAATGAGGATGGAAAGCAGAAAGAGGAGAGATTGGAAATATTTATACCGAATGGCCCTCGTCTGGGAGACAAAGTCATTGAGGCGGTCGGAGTTGCCAAGGCATTCGGAGACAAAGTGCTGTTTGAAGATTTGAACTTCAAATTGCCTCCTGCCGGTATTGTCGGTGTGATTGGACCGAACGGTGCCGGTAAAACCACTTTATTCAGGCTGATTATGGGTTATGAAACTCCCGATAAGGGCGAGTTTACGGTAGGAGAGACAGTTAAGATAGCATACGTGGATCAGCAACACAAGAAGATTGATCCAAATAAGACTGTATATCAAACAATTGCCCGTGATTCTGATTTTGTCAAACTCGGCAATAAAGAGGTAAATGCACGAGCATACGTTTCTCGGTTTAACTTCTCCGGTGCCGATCAGGAGAAAATGTGTGGAGTACTGTCCGGCGGCGAACGCAACAGACTGCACCTCGCACTGACTCTCAAGGAAGAAGCTAATGTGCTGCTTCTCGATGAGCCGACCAATGACGTGGATGTCAATACTATACGAGCTTTGGAAGAAGGTCTTGAAAACTTTGCCGGCTGCGCGGTAGTAATTTCACACGATAGGTGGTTCCTCGATAGAATTGCCACACATATTCTTGCCTTTGAAGGGGATTCCAAAGTATATTTCTTTGAAGGTACTTACTCCGAATACGAAGAAAACAAAAAACGCCGTCTCGGTAGCGCCGAACCCAAGCGATTCAAATACAAAAAGTTGATGGAGTAAAGGTTGCTTCCTTCGCTGTGCAGAAGTCAGGCATCCAATCAGCCTTTCATGCACTTCTGAGGCGGTTCATGCGTCTGACTTATTTCGAGGCATTACCCAAATGTTGGTTGTAGGCACGTGTGGGATGGGTGCGTTGACTTAGCTGTGCAGAAGTCAGGCATCCGATCAGCCTTTCATGCACTTCTGAGGCGGTTCATGCGTCTGACTTATGTCTGAGGCATTGCCCAAATGTCGGTTGTAGGCACGCGTATGGTGGGTACGTTGATTTCGCTGTGCAGAAGTTAGGCGCCCAACCAGCCCTCTATGCACTTCTGAGGCGGTTCATGCGTCTGACTTCAGTTGCCATCTTTTCTAAGGTCTTGACTAATGACTTTATCAACAGCTAACTTGCGAAGGTAGAAGGTGCTCGCTGCATTTTCTCAATGTGGATGGTCACATATAAGATCTTCCCCTGGGACAATAGCCTTATTATACAATTACAAAATGAGTGTACGTTTTATTTGCCCGAGAGATGCATGATAATTATTTATGAGAGAATTAGCGATAGAGCGTTTTTGCTCGTCTGATAGAAAATATACTGATTGCTTATTATAGTGTTCAATGCATTGTTTGTCAATTATTGCGCAGATGTCAGTATCCATCAGTCTGGATTTATATACCCTTCCGCTCTCATTCCTCAGCATCCTGGATAATGTATTTTCATCTTGCGTGTTTTCTATGCTCATAAGAGTTATGGGCGGTTCGCCATTATTGTCTTTTAGTTGTTCTTTCTTCCACTCTTCACTTGACAGCCTGTTCATATAATAGATAAATGTTTTAGGAGTAAGGTAAAAATGTTCGGTTTGCTCGATTTGGACGAAAGATTCCCTTAAGAACATACCTTTTTTGTCCATGACATAGTTATCGGGAAATTTGGAAAATTTGGGAAGTCGCTTTGATATTTCGACTCTTGATGTGGTGTGCTCCGGCACAAAAAGTTTCCCCAACTCTTTTCTGTAGATACAATTTACTGAGGAATGTGGATATTCAAATGCTGTCGAACAAAGCCCATGATGCAACCCATTTCTAAAGACATAACTCAATGCTGCCAAGATGTGCATAATACCATCAAGTTTGGTGACATGGCAACTTGCTGCAGCCATAATACCACTTCTGCTATATTTGCTTCGAAAGTAAAGAGAATACTTGGTTTTCAGACTTTTCAGAAACAGTGACAATTGCTCCGTTTCTATTACAAGATGAATATGGTCTGACATTAAGGAATCTGCCAATAAGGCTGTATTGCTTTTAAATAAAGATAACGCTAAGCAATTCACGAAATAACGCGTGTCATTTTCATCCCTAAATAGCACTTCGCTTTGTAGTGAAATACACGTATGATAAAGACTCTTCATATCTTCCCCCTTCGTAAAACTTAAATTGATAATATCCTCGATTCTCTCTGCACAAATTCTATCTTGTATAGGAACATCGATTTCAAAGGTAAGCACTTTCGTTTACTATTGCAAAATAATCTAACTCATTTGCAAGTGAGGTATGATATCATTGCTGTAGTTGTCTCTGGGATAGATTGTTCGCCTGACTTATTTCGGAGGCATTGCCAAAATACTGGTTGTAGGTGCGCGTATGGTGGGTGCGTTGACTTCGCTGTGCGGAAGTCAGGCATCCGATCAGCCTTCCATGCACTTCTGA
>JAQUYF010000042.1 GCA_028691975.1 Bacteroidales bacterium
GTAAAGATTACATTCTGACTGCAAAGATGGGAAATCAATTCAAATCGACACGCGCCGTTTTTGCCTATAACTAATTGTATAACAAATTATTACAAAGAACTATTTTAAATTTCTTTGGACACTAGTGGTATTTGTGAATAAATATAACACGTATGAAAAATAATATTAACCGAGTATTGATAACATACTTAATTACAATTGCAGTTACTCTGCTTGTGGCATGTATTAGAGGCTTTAATCTTAATACTCAAACCGGACTTACAATAGGGGCAATGGTAGCAATGATTCTGTTGGCGATATATACTTATTTTATGCTGCGGAGTTATAAATCGAAGAATTGTTCGACAGTCTACCCCTTGCTTGCAATTCTCCTGGGAGTCTTTACAATAGAGTTTCTTCCACGTATCTGTGGATTGGATGCCCCTCTTTTTCTGATTGATTCACTAAGCAGGGTTATAGGAGTACTCTTGGGTTTTGTTCTCATCACTGTAAAGAATACTGTCGCCAAATGGAGTTATGCGATAATTATCGTAGGCGCCACATTTTTCATTAACGAATATGGCTTTCCATACTGGCACAATAAAGTCGAGTGCGGCACCTTTAGTGGCAAAATACCCGCCTCAGACCCAATTCAGCTTGATTTTTTTGACAAAAACGGTGATACAATTTGCCTTGACTCTCTTGATTGTCAATACATAGTAATATACTGCTGGGGCAGCCGTATCGGTGTCTCAAGAGGATACTTCCGTAATCTGAAGAAACTCTACAAACGTTACAAGTCAAGTGACAATATTGCTATGTTCGCTGCCATGAGGATGCAGGAGTACGACACGATAGAGACTGCGTCACAATTGGGGGC
Organism: Bacteroidales bacterium; assembly: GCA_028691975.1. Lineage (GTDB taxonomy): Bacteria > Bacteroidota > Bacteroidia > Bacteroidales > UBA932 > Cacconaster. The sequence goes on from JAQUYF010000042.1 coordinate 860, forward strand.
GGAGTTGGATAAACTTTCACTCCCGTGTGTATCAATAATGCCCGGGACTCCATTGTATGAAGCATCTGAGCCGTACGACAATCCGTACTCCTACTATTTCCTAATCTACAATAAGGCCGGAGAACTCCTCTATCGTGCAGGTAAGTACCGCATTGAAAGCATTATGAGAGGACTAATCTGAGGCAAGCTACTTTATTTGGATTGCGACACCGCCCCCGGGAGCTAAAGGGATCGCAAGTATAGTTCCGGAGGTGATTACTTGATTATAAATCTTATAGCTTTGAGGATTGTTGTCCCAGTGAGCATCGTCACCATCGGCATAAATGGTGGCGGTGTATATTTTGGAGTCATCCAGTCCAATCTTGGAGCAGTCTATAGTGGCAGTACGCGCATTTTCATCGGTGATACCGCCAATGTACCACTCATCAACTCCTTTTGCCTTTCTTGCGGTAGTGATGTAGTCACCCGGTTCAGCTTCAAGCACTTTGGTATCATCCCAATCCACAGCCACATCCTTGATGAATTGGAAGGCATCAGGAAAGCGTTCATAATTTTCCGGAAGGTCGGCAACCATCTGTAAAGGAGAGTACATAGTCACATAGAGTGCCAGCTGCTTGACAAGAGTAGTGTGAACACGAGCCTTTGAGGTGTGGTCTCCGTAATGAGACATCTTCTGCTCGAAGATGCCCGGCGTATAGTCCATCGGTCCACCCATGATACGGGTGAAAGGCATTATAGTCGTATGTTCAGGGGAATTTCCTTTCTCGAAGAAGGTCTCAAACTCGGTGCCCCTTCCTGATTCGGCAGCCATATAGTTAGGGTAGGTTCGGTGCATTCCGGTAGGATGGACAGGTTCGTGTGCATCGACCATCACATGATAATCGGCAGCTCTGCTCAGGCAGTGAATATAGTGGTTGACCATTGTCTGGCCGTAATGATGCTCTCCCCGAGGAATAATCGGTCCGACATAGCCGCTTTTGACGACACTGTAATTGTTGTCATTCATAAACTGATATGCGCGGTCAAGATACCTTTCATAATTGGCTGCAGATCCGGAAGTTTCGTGGTGCATGACAAGTTGCACGCCTTTGCTCCCGGCATAATCCCGAAGCTCTTTCACATCAAAGTCGGGGTAAGGTGTCATGAAGTCGAAAACGTACTCCTTGAAGACACCCGTCCAGTTTTCCCAGCCGATGTCCCAACCCTCTACAAGTACGCCCGCTATGCCATTGGCTGCGGCAAAATCAATGTACTTCTTTACATTGGCAGTATTGGCGGCATGCCTTCCGTTAGGGGTAAGTGCCTTAAAATCAGTTACTCCTAACTTGACGTTAGGATCATCTGCATAAGCCCATGAGCCGTAATCAGGCAGGAACATCTCCCACCACACTCCTACAAATTTCTGAGGTTTAATCCATTGCTTTGCTTCGCCCTCACCGGTTGCCTCGTCATATTCGACAGCGCATGGTTCGTTAAGGTTGAGTATCAACTTGCTCTCAAGGATGGCCGGAGCATTGTCCGCAACTATCACAGTCCTCCATGGAGTCACCTGTGGGGTCTGGACATAGCCTTTATTTCCGATTGCATCGGGAATCAGATGAGCTTTAAACTGTGCTCCGTTAACTTCCAGTTGCATTGCAGGGAAGTTATTCAGGGCAGCTTCATGTATATTGATGAAAAGCCTTTTTTGATCCTCTGTGGCAGAAGAGTCCGCAGCAGGCTCATTCATCAGCATAACGGGAGTCTGCACACCGGGCACTCTCATCGGATAGACACAGGAGTTGCCTGAACGGTCAAATGTATCGTATTTGGAAGGAATTTCACTAATCTTCGACTTTTCATACAGATATTCGTTGGAATCATAGTCACCGGCAATCCAGAATGCCGTAAGATCTTGAGCCATCGTAAATTCGGTATATTCCTTATCAATTATAAAATAGTTCAGCATCTTTTGTTTGGGAAATTCATATCTGAAGCCCAAGCCGTCATCAAACAGTCTGAAACGAATGACAATGCGTCTTTGCTGTGGTGAAGAAAAAGATGGTTTATCCTGATCTACGGGAAGATCTGCGATCAAAATGTCCGACAGATTCTGGACCAGAGTGACGGTCATCTCGTTGTGATTGTCGCGAATCTCACTGACCTCTCCCCAAAGGGGTTTCCATGTCCGGTCATAAGAGGATTTTTCCACTTTCTCGACAGAGAAGTGATCTTTCAGACTTGAGCCGTTCATAGTGGACCCGTCTGAGGCTCTGATTCCTGCTCCGTTACCATTGAAGTTGCCAAGCGGCGGTTCTCCGGTGGCCGGCTTAAAGATTTGTATATTGTTGATACCGCCTTCGTGTCTTATATCAAACCCGAGTTTGCTCGGCTGGATTATTTCATTCCCATCAAAAATAAGGGAATAGAGTGGTTCTCCGTCAGGGGAGAGATAAAAGTTCATCTCCAACCTTCCGTCAGGAGAGGTGAAACTATCATACGACGGGAGAGGCTTCTCTATGATGCAGGAAGTGATAGTCGTGATACAAATAATTGAAAATAAGATGAATATATTGTGTTTCATACCTATGTAATTGTTTGTTTTTATTATATTTCGGTTTTGCGGCCACACTTTTTGAGAATACGCTGGATAGAGTATTTACCCTGGATGGCGGCACCGGGAAGACCGCCTGGGGCACTCATCCACTGTCCGGCAATTATAACATTGTCGACACCTTTGACGAAAGGCGAAGGATATACTTGTTGACGGCTCTGCTTTGTAATGGTATATGCCTGATTATAACCCTTGTAAGCATTGCAGTAGCGATGGTAGGTGACTGGTGTCCACACATCAAGTATCTTCATTTTACCTTGATAAGGGGGATATTTTTCTTCAAGCATCTTCAGAATATTGCCTGCAATCTCCATTTTCCTTGCCCTGTATGCTTCCTTATCCCTGTTAAGTTCGCTCCAATACTTCCAACCTTCATCGGTCATACCTAACATAACCTGTAAGATCTGTTTTCCGGCAGGGGCAAAACTCGGCTCATAATTAAAATTCTTAACAGTGATCCTCGGACTGACAAAGTCGGCAAATCTCACTTGTGACGACTCCATCATTATCTCGCCGTTGAGCATATCCACATCGCTGTCGACGGCAAAAGCAACCTGGAACATGCCGTAAACCGGATAGGCTTCAGGATGTTCGTATGCCTCACGAAGCACATCATCCATTCTTTCACGATCCAGCAGGTGAGAGAAAGTGTAATCCGTATCGCACGCCGCCACGAAATAATCTCCGTGGATTAACCGGCCGTCAGACAGTGTAATGCCTATTGCTTTGCCTGCATCATTCAGTACAATCTTTTCAACCGAAGCCGGAGCAAAGACCTTTCCCCCGAGATCTTCAAATCTTTTACGGATGCGTTGAGCCATCGCTCTTGAACCCCCCTGCGGAATCCCTCCATCTCCGGAGACATAATTACCGTAAGACATTGGGAAGGAGTGAGCCAAAGATTCTTTTGTACAGAAGTCTGAGATTGTACATCTTATCAGCGGATGCTGAAATCGGTTCATCAAGTCCTGCGTATCCATTCCCTTATAGACTTTAAACATCTTGAGGGCCGTTCCCATTGTAAACGTCATCCTCAATAAGTCTCCAATCTTCATCTGCTCGGCAGGTGTTCTTGCCGGAATCTGCACCTTACGCGCGGAGCGGCAATTCTTCATCAAGTTACGAATCTCTATCTCATCTTCAGGAGAGAGTTCAACCATCTCTTTTTCAGTACGGTCAATATCTTTCCATAGTGTCAACTTCTCCCCGTTAAGCTCTGAGGTGTACATCTTGTCGGAAGTCAGAATTTTGACTCCGTCCAATGCTCCGCTATCACTCCATATCTTATTCAAATCAGTTCCGGGAGTCGTTCCCATAAGCCAGTGGATACAATTGTCTATGTAGTACCCTTCTCTATCCCAACCTGTACATTCTCCTCCTACTACAGTGTTTTTTTCATATATTTCGGTTTCAAAGCCTGCTTTTTGGGCATATACTCCGGCCACAAGTCCGGAAATGCCACCTCCTATGATAATTACTTTTTCCATATTTACGCCTATATTTACGTCAAAATTAATTATTAACTTTGAAATAAAAAATAAACAAAAGCATAATGAAAAAAATCTTAACACTCGTTTCGCTCTGCCTTATTTTTTGCAATGCATACAGTATTAATGCAAAGGCAAAAAGTTATACAGTCGCTTCGCCTGACGGCAAAACCATTGTAGCCATCATAATGGACAATGCTCTCAGCTACTCCGTGACTCACAATGGCTTGGAAGTACTTGCACCATCCACCGTATCAATGACAATAAACGGCATTGTACTGCCGGGCAGGACTACTGTCAAATCGGCGAAGAAAACCACGGTCAGCAATATTCTGAATACGCCTGTTTACAAAGCATCTGCTATCAGAGAGGAGTACAATCAGATTGACCTGAAGTTCCACAACGGCTTCGGCGTAATCTTCAGAGCTTACAATGAAGGTGCTGCATATCGTTTTTACAGCGCAGTTGTAAAAGAAGGAGATAAGGTGACTGCAGAGGGGGCGGAGTACAACTTCGGCAAAGACCGCATGACATATATTCCATACAGCAGAAGGCAAGACAATCCGTTTCAGACCTCATTTGAGAGCAGGTATGACGTAGCTCCGCTCAGTGAAGTTCGCTCTAACGGAGTGGCTTTTTCACCGGTCCTGGTATGTCTCGATAACGGGATGAAAGTTGCAATCTCCGAGTCTGACTTGGAGGCATACCCCGGTATGTTTTTGACAAAAAATGAGGGAAGTGCCTATTCGATAAAAGGTATCTTCGCAAATATTCCATCCCAAATCACAGTTCATCCTACCCGCTGTCAGGAGAAAGTGGCAAGCTATTCCGATGTAATGGCTGTTATTTCTGCGACAGCATCATCAAAAGAGCCTCGACTCTTCCCATGGAGGTTGCTTGCAATTACTGAAAAGGATACGGATTTGCCTGTCAACAATTTAGTCTATTTGCTCGGCTCGCCGAGCAGGGTAGCCGACCCATCCTGGATCAAACCGGGTAAAGTGGCATGGGACTGGTGGAATAATTGGGGCATTACCGGAGTCGATTTTCCGGCAGGAATCAACACTCAGACATACAAGTACTTCATTGACTTTGCTTCTGCCAACGGTATAGAATATGTGGTGCTCGATGAGGGGTGGTCATCTCCGAAAGGCGGTGATATTATGTCGGTTATTCCTGAAATAGACCTTGAGGAGCTGATAAGCTACGGCAAGAGCAGAGAGGTGGATTTGATACTTTGGTGTGTTGCTTTTACACTCGACAAGAAGCTCGAAGAGGCTTGTAAGCATTATTCCGAGATGGGTATAAAGGGTTTTAAGGTTGACTTTATGGACAGGGACGACCAGCAGGTGGTCATGATGAATTATCGTATTGCGGAAATGGCTGCCAAATATAAGATGCTTATAGACTATCACGGTATGTACAAGCCGGCGGGAATGAACAGAACTTTCCCTAATGTCATCAACTTCGAGGGTGTCTGGGGTCTTGAGCAGATGAAATGGAGCACGGAAGATATGATGACTTATGATGTTACATTCCCATACATCAGAATGTTTTCCGGTCCGGTAGATTATACTCAGGGGGCGATGCGCAACAGTATCAAGAGTGACTTTACTGCCAACAACAACAATCCGATGAGCCAGGGGACGCGTGCGCATCAGGTTGCCACGTATGTAGTATTCGATTCGCCACTCGTAATGCTTTGTGACAATCCAACTATCTACATGAAAGAGCAGGAGACAACGGACTATATCGTCTCAATTCCGACAGTATGGGATGAGACTCGCGTTATTGCTGGAGAGGTTGGTAAGTATATTGTTACTGCACGTCGCAGTGGCGACAAATGGTATATCGGAGCTCTTACAGGCTGGGAGGGTAGAGAAGTCACTCTCAACTTGGATTTCTTGACGGCAGGAAAGGAGCATAAAGCTCTGCTTTTCAGAGACGGTGTTAATGCAAATCGTTCTGCTACTGATTATAAAGTGGAAAGAATCAATGTGAAGTCTGACGAACCTCTTACTGTTAAAATGGCCAATGGCGGAGGATTTGCGCTAATTATTGAATAATTATTGATATTTTTAACTATTTTTGCATAATTATTGCAAATTTATAATTAAAACCCAATGAAAAATAAAAAACTGTTACTTGGTGATGAGGCAATTGCAGTTGGTGCCGTTAATTCAGGCATAACAGGTGTTTACGCCTATCCCGGTACCCCTTCCACAGAGATTACCGAATATATCCAAACTCTGCCGCTTGCCCGTGAAAAGGGGATTCAGTGCAGGTGGTGTACCAATGAGAAAACTGCGATGGAAGCTGCTCTCGGTGTTTCATACGTAGGTCAGAGGGCGCTTGTTTGCATGAAGCACGTTGGAATGAATGTGGCTGCCGATGCTTTCGTCAACTCGGCAATGTCCGGTGTAAATGGAGGACTTATCGTGGTGACTGCGGATGACCCGTCAATGCATTCATCTCAGAATGAGCAGGATAGTAGATTTTATGGAAAGTTCGCCTTTATACCGGTACTTGAACCTTCCAATCAGCAGGAGGCTTATGACATGATCTCTTACGGTTATACCCTCTCTGAGGAAAATGATATTCCCGTACTGATGAGGGTTACTACCAGAATGGCACATTCCAGGGCAATTGTGGAGATTAATGCGGAGCCTCAGCCTCGCAAGCCGATCTCATTTCCGAAGAATCCATATTCATGGATATTGCTGCCGGCCAATTCGAGAAAAAAATACCCTCTGCTGCTTGAGAATTACAAACATTTGGAAGAGATTGCAGTCGCATCCGAATGGAACAGATATATTGACGGAAAGGATAAGTCGGTAGGTATAATAGCCTGCGGTATAGCTTATAATTATCTATGCGAAAATATCGACTCATCTTTCGCTCACCCTGTCTTGAAGATCTCACAATACCCGTTGCCGGCAAGTCTGGTGCGGAAGATGGCGTCTGAATGTGATCGTATCTTAGTCATGGAAGAGGGGCAACCATTTGTAGAAGAAACAGTGAAGGGCGTTCTTCCTGCGACATGCAAGATTACCGGCCGTCTGACGGGTGATCTGCCGAGAGTAGGAGAATTGACTCCTGACAGCGTACGCAAGGCTCTGGGGCTTGCTCCACACGATACATTTGCGGTAAGCGACAATGTGGTGGCCCGCCCGCCTGCACTATGCCAGGGTTGTGGACACAGAGATATGTATGCGGCTCTGAATAAGGCTCTGGAGGAGTATCCTGATCATAAAGTATTCAGCGATATAGGCTGTTATACTTTAGGTGCGCTGCCCCCATTTAAGGCGATTAACTCGACTATAGATATGGGTGCTTCCATCACCATGGCAAGAGGTGCTGCTGACGGAGGGTTATATCCGAGTGTAGCTGTGATAGGTGACTCTACGTTTACACATTCCGGAATTACAGGACTTTTAGATGCTGCCAATGTGAATGCCGACATTGTAGTCGTAATCTCCGACAACTTGACGACAGGTATGACGGGTGGCCAGGATTCTGCAGGTACTAATAAATTAGAGGCCATTTGTAAGGCGGTAGGCGTAGCTCCGGACCATGTAAGAGTGGTAATCCCATTGGCAAAGAATATGGAAGAGATTGAAAAGGTGATAAAGGAAGAGATCGCATATCACGGAACTTCAGTAATTATTCCACGCAGGGAGTGTATCCAGACAGCAAAAAGACATTCAAAAGAGAAACAATCCAAATAAGCAAAAGGTATGACAAAAGATATAATTTTAGCCGGTGTAGGAGGACAGGGAATCCTCTCAATTGCAACAGTTATCGGTGAGGCTGCTTTAAAAGAGGGGCTTCATATTAAGCAGGCCGAAGTGCACGGAATGAGCCAGAGGGGAGGGGATGTTCAGTCCAATCTTCGTATATCTTCTGAAGAGATTGCCTCAGATCTTATCCCGTTGGGATGTGCGGATTTGATTATTTCTCTTGAGCCGATGGAGGCCTTGCGTTATCTTCCGTATCTGTCAAATAGCGGATGGATTGTGACGAGTACCACACCGTTTATCAATATTCCTAACTATCCCGACCAGGAGAAGATACTTGCAGAGCTTCGTTCACTCAATAATGTCATTATGATTGATGTGGAAGCTATTGCCCGCGAAGCAGGTAATGCACGCGGATCCAATATCGTGCTTTTAGGCGCATGCAGCCACCTTTTAGGTATCGCACCCGTTAAGTTTGAAGAGGGTATCCGCCGTATCTTTGCCCGCAAAGGTGACGATATTGTCGAAATGAACATCAAGGCCTTCCGCGCCGGCGAACAGGCTGCAAAATAGTCGCAACTGATTGTTAAATAATATAATAGAGGCGTGGTATTTCACGCCTCTGTTATTAATATTTTTTGACAAAAGCTACGAAGAGCTGGAAGAGTCGTTCGTAGTTCTCGTCAGAAGTGTGTTCGTATGTGTCGCGCGGGGTGTGATAATATTGGTAGTTCTCTCCTTCTATCGAGAAATACGCTGCCGGTACATGTTGGAGAGCAAACGGATAGTGGTCGCTCAAGTCGGTCAGCAGCTGACAGTCTATCTTGCCAAATGGCTCTTTCGCAGAGTTGTTTATCTTTTCCATAAGTTCCAAACCCGCTTTTCCTTCATCTGAGATCTGACAGATCAGAGTATCTCCCGTGTCTCCAATCATATCTGGTTCAATCATATACTTTACTCTTTCTATCGGCAGACGAGGGTTGCCGTTGTAGTAGAAAGAGCCGAGAAGGTTAGACTCTTCTCCATCGAAGAAGATGAACATGATGGAGCAGCTGGGGCGATGCTTCTTATAGTATTGCGCCAGAGTCAATACCATGGCCACTCCCGAAGCATCATCGTTTGCTCCGTTGAAAATACGTCCTTCTCCCATCACTCCAAGGTGGTCATAATGGGCACTGAAGATGATGCAGCTGTCCGGGTTGCTTTTCCCCTCAATATATGCGATTACATTGTGGGCATCGTGCTGCTCAATCATTTGACTTTCAAGATTGACAGTTACTTTCTTTGCATCCTTCGGAAAATTCTGATATGCCATAACGACCGGCATTTTTGTGAGGTAATGGCTGCGCGACTTAAAGAAAGGGAAAGGAGAGTCATTCTGTAAAATTACCCCGCCCACATTTTCCAAAGGAACTAAATACTCCTTGTAGATCTCCATCTTCCAGTCGGAATAGCACATTTTATCCAAATATTTGTTGAAGTCAACTACCACAAAGGAGTTTTTAAAAGCTCCGCTACTCAGATATTTGCAGAAACCGTCAATGGTATAGTACTCGTCAGGAAGATAATAGACATCAAATTCACCTTTGCAACTCGGCGAAAACTCCTTGAATACATAGTCCACGGTCGGCTCAAGTGTGACACCGTCAACAGTAAATTCAGCTGCACCGCGCATCACATTTAGCGGATAGCTAAAACTCTGTAAATACGCAAGATACTTCTCATCTTCTCCTTCCCATCTGCCGGGACCGCAAGGAGTGCAGACGCTCTTGATATAAGGATAAACCGTTTGCGGTTGCGGAGCATCCTGCTGCGGAGCGAGTGGTTCTACGCCCATTTTAATTAGCTCATCTATAATGAATTTGGCGGCTTTGACATCGCCATTGTTGTAATCATTTCTCCCGAAATAGCTGTCAGAAGAGAGTTCCTTTACGATCTGATTGTAATATTCCGGACGACTTTGCTCGGGAGAAGAGCAGCCCATTGCGCAAAGAATTGTAGCCAGAGTCATAATAATTATAGTTTTTCTCATAGTTTTTATTTTTTCCAAAAGTAATGGAAAAAACTGTAAAATACAACAGCCCTGCACCAATAGGGAGTTCTTCCTTTGGTACTTTTACTTCACCGTTCCATTGCATTTTGATCGGTTTTGCCAAAAAGAGTGTCCGCTAACGGACAAAGTGTCCGAAAATGAACACCACATAATGAGCGTAATATGCTTATTAATAGATGTTTGCAAAAGCGGCACCGTTTTGGCTTCAGCCTGTGCAAAATACGATAATTATGGATAGACAAATAGACAAAAAGGTATTGCAGAAAGAAAAAGCGGTAAGACTGGGTAAGATCATCGGTGGAGTTATTGGCTTTGCAATGGTAGTAATACTGATATCGCTTCTTTTCAGGCCGAGTGTGTCGCTTAGAGAAGTATCTGTATCCAAAGTGGATACCGGCAATATTGACGTGACAGTCTCAGCTTCAGGTAAGATAGTCTCTGCTTTTGAGGAGATTATCAACTCGCCGATCTCTTCACGCATTCTGGAAGTGTATAAAAAGAGCGGTGATCAGGTACGGCAGGGCGATCCGATTCTGAAGCTTGATTTACAAAGTGCTCAAACCGACTACAATAAGCTGTTGGATGAAGAGCAGATGAAGGTCCTTCAACTGGAACAGCTTAGGCTTTCCAACAAGAGCAATCTGTCCGAAATGCGTATGAATCTGGAAGTGAAGAAGATGGAGGTAGATCGTCTCGGTGTTGAATATAGTAATGAGCGCTATTTGGACAGCCTCGGCTCGGGTACTACGGATAAAGTCCGTCAGGCTGAGATGGCATATCGGGTGGGACAGATGCAGCTGAAGGAGAATGAACAGAAGTACGAGAATGAGACGGCTTTAGCACGGGCAAATGAGCGCGTTAAGGAGCTTGAACTCAATATATTTCGTAAAAGTATGGCAGAGACAAAGCGTACTCTTGAAGATGCGCAGATTCGCGCTCCCCGTACATCCGTTCTCTCTTTTGTGAATACGGAAATAGGTGCACAGGTATCTCAGGGCACTAAGGTGGCTATGATTGCGGACTTGGATCATTTCAAGGTAGAGGGTGAGATTGCTGACTCATACGGTGACCGCATTTCAATCGGCAGTAAGGCTATTGTCAAGGTGGGAAGAGAGAAATATGACGGTGTGGTCAGCAATTTGGCTCCAGCTTCGCAAAATGGAGTTATCTCATTTGCAGTGCAACTGGACGAGGATAATAATGCTAAGTTGCGCAGCGGCCTTAGTTGTGAGGTATATATTATCAACTCCCGTAAGGAAAATGTGTTGCGTTTGGCAAATGGCAGCTACTATATCGGTCGCGGCAGTTATGAACTGTTTGTAATGGAAAATGGCGGTAACGTGGAGACGGGTGGTACTATGATTAAAAAGCCGGTACGTTTAGGGGACTGCAATTTTGATTATGTTGAAGTAGCTGAAGGACTTAAAGATGGGGATATTGTTTTGATAAGCGATATAGGATCCAAAAAAATTAAAGACAAAATTAAATTAACAAAATAATAAGATGATTAAATTAACGGAACTTACAAAGATTTACCGTGCCGACGAGATTGAAACTATGGCATTGGACAATGTTAACCTATTGGTTGAAAAGGGAGAATTTCTTTCGGTAATGGGGCCTTCAGGGTGCGGCAAATCCACACTTCTGAACATAATGGGGCTTCTTGACACACCTACCACGGGTACTGTCGAGATAGATGGAATGGCAACCAAAAATATGAAAGATAATGAGATGGCGGCATTTCGCAATCGAGAACTCGGCTTTGTGTTTCAGAGTTTCCATCTTATCAACTCACTTAATGTACTTGACAACGTAGAACTTCCTTTGCTGTACAGAAAAGTTGCTGCAAAAGAGCGTACACGCCTTGCAAAAGAGGTGCTCGAAAGAGTTGACTTGAGCCACCGCATGAAGCATTTCCCGTCACAACTATCGGGTGGTCAATGCCAGAGAGTAGCTATTGCACGTGCCATTATCGGCAATCCCAACATAATACTTGCCGATGAGCCTACCGGCAACCTGGACTCCAAGATGGGAGCCGAAGTAATGGAAATTCTTCATAAACTCAACAAGGAGGATGGTCGTACAATAGTGATGGTAACCCACAATGAAGATCAGGCAAAACTCACAAGTCGTACAGTAAGATTTTTCGACGGTCGTCAAATAAGTTAAACTCATCTAACTAATGAATATTAAACAAAATTTTAGACAATCCCTGCAGATCATAAAGCAGAATCCTCTGTACAGCACTCTGTATATCTTGGGGACGGCTCTTGCCATATCAATGATAATGGTCATATCTATCGGCTATAATATCAAAGTAGGCAATGTCTATCCTGAGGTGAACCGCGACAGAACACTTGAGATCTCGCAAATATGGGAAAATTCAACATGGTCTGCCAGTATGCCTCTATCCGCCGAACTGATTGATATGTTGACAAAGGGAGTAGATGGGATTGAGGCGGTATGCATTGATGCCGGTGCGCGTGATATTGAGGTAGAGAGGGGGTTTAACTCCGAGTCCAAGATGCTTTCAATTCATTTTTACAATGAAATTATCTGGACACTCAATAGTTACAGATTTGTTGATGGGGTGCCTTTTACTCATGAAGATGTGCAATCCAAAGTTCGCAAAGCGGTACTCTCCAAATCAACCGCCCAATGGCTATATAGAGGGGAAAGGGCAGTCGGAAAGAGTGTCGTAATTGAAGGCAATGCATACACTGTATGTGGCGTGATAGATGATGTTTCAACATTTGTATATAATTCCAGGAGTGATATTTATGCTCCTAATTCTCTAAAAAACGAGATTACAGGTTCAACTGCTTGGGGAGGCATGTCCAATCTGTTAGGGGACAGTAAGGCGTTAATTCTCGCTCACTCACGTAAGGATTTTAATAGGATTAAAACTCAAATCGAAGAGAATGTTGCGAAAGTAAACAGTACGATGGATGGGATAACTTTCAGCCTGCATACCGATGAACCGGCTTCGGTTGTAAGCAGAGGTCTGCAAAATACCTTTTCAGCAAAAGAAGACGAGCAGGGTATCGAAGTCTATAAAAGTTCATTGCCTTTAATTATCCTGATTTTTGTAATAATTGTCTTAGCATCGGCACTTAATCTGTCGGGAATTATTGCTACGGGGGCAAAGGACAGAGAAAGTGAATCGGGCATTCGCAGGGCATTCGGAGCCCAACAGGGTAATTTGCTGCAAAGACTTATTAGAGAGAATCTTACATTGTCGATATTGGGCGGTATTGCAGGAGTTCTCATTTCTTATCTTTTTGTATGGTTAGGGAGCGGATGGCTTGCCAAATTTGTGAATGTGCCGTGGAATACAGCTAAAAATATTGGTGATTTTGATCTGACTTTTGGTATGCTCGTCAATTATAAAGTGTTGATTACAGCTTTTGTATCATGTCTTGTAATAAACTGTTTGTCAGCACTTATACCACATTTCGGCTTAAGAAGCAGGCAGATTGTCTCACTCCTTCATGGAAATGAGAGTTTGGAACACGGTTCCCTGCTGAAAAAGAACCGTCTTATCATTGTGGAGCTTTTACTTGCTTTTGTTGTTACCTGGCTGTTAATCGATCCACTTTATGTTCTTAATCTTCAAAAGTCTTTGGACAACGGCTTTGATACGAAAAATCTATATTCTATTACATTGAAACAACGTTCTTCAAAATCTCCGGATTATGTAAAAGAGAGCAGGGAAGAGCGGGATCGAAATGACCAAATCTTCCTCAGTCGCATAAAAGATTTGCCTTTTGTTGAGGATGCTGTTGATTATCAGGGAATAATAGCAATGGATATGGCCGAATCGAGCGCAAATATAAAAGCATCGCCCGGAGATACAGCTGCAATACGTGTTTACAATGCATTCTTTTCCAATGATGACAACGACTACTTCGACTTTCTGGGGATGGAGATCTACCCTAAAGATATCAATTATGCTTCTCTCCGGGGTATCAGTGATATCGTCATTTCGAAATCTCTTGCCAAACAATTTTTTGGAAGAGAAGATGCTATCGGTGAGAAAGTGTATTGGCAACGTAGTAATGGTTGCGAGGAACAGACGGTGCGTGGTATCTGCGAGGATGCAAAGATGAGTCTCTACAAGCAGCCTGTGCCTGTTCTGCTTTCATTCAGCGATAAGAATCGTGTGCCGATTAAGTTTGGCATAGATTTCTTTGCAAGATCAAAAGCGGGTATCTCAGAACACGATTTTATAAATAAAGTTAATAACACTTTTGGGAACAATTTCAGCGTGGGCAACAGAGTGTTTAATGGCATAGTCTCTTATCAAAACGATTATATATATGGACATGCAATGAATGTGGAGAAAGAGAAAGAGCTTTATACGATTTTGGCGCTTTTCGTATTGTTGAATCTGTTTACAGGCATCTTCTCAATGTTTTTCCTGCAAAGCAGAAGGAGAAAAGGTGAAATAGGAATCAGAAGAGCGATGGGTGCACGCAAAAGTAATATTCGCGGTCATTTTATAGCGGAGAGTCTTGTATTGGCCTCAGTCTCTGCACTTGCCGGAATAGCTGTTCTAATCAACGTAATCTATTTCAAGGGATTCTTTATCTTCGGTGAGAAACTCCCCGGTCATTTTTGGGCAATCAACAACCCGTTTGCACATTTTACGATAGTAACACTTATTACATTTGGCATACTGCTTATAACTGTGATACTCGGCACCATAATTCCTGCCACCGCAGCAGCAGATACCAAACCTATTGATGCACTTAGAGATGAATAAAAGAAAACTTATATTTTGTGTGACGGCACCCATTTGGGTGCTGTGCACTCCTTGCGGAAAGGCTTTGGGGCAGATGCAGGATACTTTGCGGCTGACACTTGACGATGCCATTGCTATTGCACAGGAGCAGAGTGTTAATGCGGCCATGGCTAAAAACAAACAGAAGACCGCATATTGGCAGTATCGCACTTTCAGAGCAGAGCAGTTGCCGGAGATCACATTTACCGGCGATCTGCCGGATTACCGTCGCAACTTCACCCCTTATCAGTTGGAGGACGGTTCATATACCTTTGTCAGAAACAACAATATCGGTATGAACGGAGGACTTTCGCTAACGCAAAATATACCGTTTACCGGAGGTAAAATATCACTTAGTTCAACTCTTGATTACCAGAAACAGATTGGGAACAACAACTCAAATGAGTTTATGAGTGTGCCGGTTGCTATTACACTGACGCAGCCGATATTCGGGGTCAATACCTTTAAGTGGGATCGAAGAATAGAGCCTGTGCGCTATGAGGAGTCGCAGGCTGAATATGCTGAGGAGATAGAAGAGGTGACCATCTCCACCATAAGTTATTTCTTCAATCTTATACTTGCCGTATCCAATTTAGAGATTGCGCGGCAGAATCTTAATAATGCAGAGATGCTTTATGATGTAGCTGTGGCAAAACGCGAAATAGGTAAGATTTCCGAAAGGGAACTTATGCAGATGGAGATCTCTGCATTGCAGGCTCAAAGTACTCTGACAGACGCAATCAGCAGTCTCAATTCGAGAATGTTTCAGATGCGGGCATTCCTGGGGCTTGATGAATCTCAGGTGCTTGTCCCGATTGTGCCGGAGGAAGCACCTGCAGGAAGTTTTACATATCGTCAGGTATTGGATGCGGCAAGACAGTACAATGCTTTTGCAAAAAACATCCTTCGCAGGCAGCTGGAAGCTGATTATGCAGTCGCTGTCGCAAAAGGGAAGAGACGCTCGGTGGATCTTTATGCATCCTTCGGCTTCTCTGGCGTAAATAATACATTTGTAGGAGCTTACGATGATCTGAAGAACAATCAGGTGGTTGAGATTGGCATAAGTATCCCTATTTTGGACTGGGGCAAACGTAAAGGTCAGGTGAAAATTGCGGAGAGCAACAGAGAAGTGGTTGAAACACAAATAAAGCAGGACGAAATCAACTTTAATCAGGACATATTCCTGCTGGTTGAAAACTACAATAACCAGGCTCGGCAACTCGAAATTGCCGTGAAGTCCGATTCTCTTGCTACGCGGCGCTATGAAATTGCAGTAAAGACCTTTATGGTCGGTGAAATTAGTATTCTGGATCTTAATGACGCCCGTGACTCGAAAGACTCTGCCCGCGCAACTATGATTCAGGAGCTTTACTACTTTTGGAACTACTACTACAACATCCGCAGCGTCACTGCCGGAATGTTGGAATAAGTAAGCCCAGCGCAATAATTTTCAGCCGATAACCCACCGATGCTTTCATTCGGATTGTCGGATCCTCCGCGCTTTCCTCATCCCGTGGTATGCTTCTTAATGTCGGATCCTCCGCGCTCTCCTCATCCCGTGGTATGCTTCTTCTTGTCGAATCCTCCGCGCTTTCCTCATCCCGTGGTATGCTTCTTCTTGTCGAATCCTCCGCGCTCTCCTCACCCCGTGTTTCGTAATGCTCTGTTGTTTACGGTTTTGTCTAAATTTGGCTACGCAATGTTCGGAGCCAAATTTCAACAAGTAGTTGAGCATCACTGTGCTAAAAATAACGCCCAATGGTGGAGTGATCCCCAAAAACAAAGAAGGCGTCTGTTAAATTTGCCAAATTATTGAGAGAGGATACATCAACAAGATTTTCTGGGCACATTATCATGTATATCATGTTGTAAATTCAGAAGATTTTGCCTTCAGAGAC
>JAQUYF010000002.1 GCA_028691975.1 Bacteroidales bacterium
CAAGATGGACGTTAGTAAGTTCATCAAGATGAGCTGTGCGATCAGCCCATTCCTTAACCTTTGCTGGATAAGCAGGAGCAAGTTCATTAGCCCAAGTTAACTGCGAACCTTTAAGTATGTAAGAACCATTTGAGTGTGCAACATATATTTTAGAAGTAGGTGTAGTCGTTGAGTCAAGCTTATAAACGATGGTACCGTCTTTCTTGCCGGTCAACTCTGTCATAAATGCTACATAAGCCTCATTAGCTTTTGTCCAGTCAGCAAGTGTCTTTGCGTTTGCTACTTCAACGGCTGCATTAGCAGCATCGAAGTCTGCAGCAATCTGAGCCACCATGGCTTTTAATTCTGCTAAAAGGGCTTTATTATTTTCGTAGTTGCCATAATAGTCTGCAAGCTGTTGTTTGTAGAACCAGTCGAACAGCATGGAGTTTTTCTTACCAGCGTAGAGCGGATTAACAGTGAAACGGCACCCGTCAATGTATCCTGCATTATCAAATGCAGCATAGGTCCCTGCAGCCTTATTTTCGATATTTTCAAGGATAATAGCAAGTTCATATGTATAAATAACTTTAGTAGAGGTCTCGAACAACACAGCCTGAGTAGGTGTAGTGAAAGTCTTGTCAGAGAAGTTTAATTCCCAATCCTTAACAATAGCCCAGTTTGCAGCTGAAGTCGATAGAAAAAGATTCTAATTCAATGTCTATAAGTCTTACTGTTTCTTCAAAGTATTTTTTCATGTAAAACGCTATGTAATAATTTTTATATAAGCTACATTAATTAACTTTGATATTTCCGCATTGGGTGTATATTCAATTATACTTTTACCTGCGATCATAGCATCAACCATGCTTTTATCAAACGGGAAATGACCTATCACCTGTAAAGATTGTCCGGCACACCAAAGATCTATATCTCCGCTTATTTTGGTATTCAGGTCGTATTTGTTGATGATAATATATATACTGACACCGAATTTACGCACCAATTCTACTGTGCGCTGTAAGTCGGACATGCCCGAAACGGTTGGTTCGGTTACTATCACCACCTTATTTACGCCTGTAATGGTAGATATAACCGGACAGCTTATTCCCGGAGGGCCATCAAGTATAATGATTTCGAGATTGTGCGCTTTTGCCATTTCACGGGCTTTCGAGCGTAATTTGTTAATTAACTTGCCGGAATTCTCCTCGCCCGGAGCAAGCCTTCCATAGACCATTTTTCCGTATCGGAAATCGCCCCAATACAGACGGCTGTCGTCGGATGGAATCATATTGATTGCCTGTGCAGGACATATACGAGAACAAAGAAAACACCCTTCACACGCCACTTCATTTATAGTAACAGAACCCCCATCCCAACCCAAAGCATCGAATTTGCAGTAAGTAACACACTTGCCACACTCGTAACATAGATTTTTATTTATTTCAGCATGATAACCCGAAATGAACTTCTCTTCTCCTGTTTTTTCAGGGTCTAACAACAGGTATAGATTTGAAGCATCTACATCGCAGTCCACAGCCACAACCTGTCCGGCTAATGCTATAAAAGCAGATGTTATGCTCGATTTGCCTGTTCCGCCTTTACCGCTTATTACCGCTATTTCCATAATACTTCAGTTGGTTTACGATGTTTTCAAATACAGATTTTACTTCCGGCATTTTTTCCGATACGATAGTGCCTTTGGAATATAGCCGAGCTATCTCCTTGTCAAATGGGATCTCAGCCAACAAAGGAATATTTTCAGTTTGCAGATAGTGATAAACTGCTTGATCTCCCACACCGGCACGATTGATTACAACCCCGAACAACAGGTTCAATGTCCGAAGTGAATCAACAGCTTGACGCAGGTCGCTCAATCCAAACGGTGTAGGCTCGGTTACAAGAATTACGAAATCGGCTTGTGCTACGGTTTGGATAAATGGGCATGATGTTCCCGGAGGTGCATCCATAATCAAATAATCCGCCTTTATTTTTTCTGCACTTTTAATAGCTTGCTTTATTATAGGGACAGGTGAGCTCGTTCCGGGGAGCATGCGCCCCTCTACAAAGCATTTTTTCCCGTCTATCTTATAAGTAGTTACCTTTCCAATATTTTTATACGACTCTTTTATTACATAATTCGGACAGGCAACTTCGCACGCTCCGCATCCGTGACACAAGTCCTCTAATAAACGTATTTTCTGCATTTCGGGAGCTATAAATATGGCATTATAGGTGCAGTATTCCGCACATTTGCCACAGAACTTACATTTCGTGGCATCTATTATCGGCAGGTATTGTGTGACATCCGACTTTTTATGCTCCATTGCGTTGATAAAAGCCAAAGAATTGGGGACCTCCGCATCGCAGTCTGCCAGCGACACGGAGATACCCATACTCCTGAATGTATGAAAGAGGTTGGTAGAAACAAATGTTTTACCTGTTCCTCCTTTACCACTTGCAACCGCTACTTTCATTAGTGACCGCAGTTATGGTGTTCATGATCGTGATTACATGTACCTTCGAGAATTGATAAAGCACCATCAATAAAGGCTTCCACCAATTTGCGAGGCTCTGAGGTTCCTATTCCGGCATAGATCGAGATTGACTCCTTAGCAAAGAGGTCTTTGGCTTTTCCGCCGATTCCTCCGGCAATGACAACAGTCGCTCCTTGTTGTTTTACCCATGCGGGATAAACTCCCGGTTGATGCTCCGGAGGGGTGATTGTTTCTTCTTTTACGATTTCTCCGTTTTCAATCTCTGCAAAATAAAATTGTTCGCAATGGCCGAAATGGGCGCATAAAAGCCCTCCTTCGACAGGGATAGCTATCTTCTTATTCATTGTTCCCTGTATTTGCAGTGCCGGCACATTTTCCCAAACCACGACCTTGGGCTCTGCCTTGTCCCATTCCGCGACCCTGTCCTTGTCCACGACCTTTGCCGCAACATTCGCGACTTTGACCCGATTGATTACCCGTAGAGTTTCCTCTCATTCTTCTTCCTTGTCCTGAACCATTTCCATTTGGCCCTGTTCCATCAAAATTTGGCATAATTGTAATTTTTAGTTGTTAAACATTTCGATTATTTCGCTTACGCGTTTTTCAGATTCTTTGTTGGCTATCATTTCGACCCCCAACTCTTCGAGCAATGGTCTGATCTTTACACCAAACTCGCCCGATACTATTTTTTGTACTCCTTGTGCCGCAACAAACTTTACCGCAGCAGGCCCGGCACCTTCTTCTGCCTCCGCAGCAGGATTTTTCAGGAAGTTGTGCAACTTGGTTTCCGTATCATAGATCAGAAACCATGCACAACGTCCGAAGCGGGCATCTATCATGCTATCCATAGTGTTACCCGTACTCGTAATTGCTATTTTCATATAATTATCTATTAATGATTCTTTGCAAATGTAGCAATAATGAACATATGTTCAAAATAAATAATTACTTTTGTGAAACAAATAGTTTGATTGGTTTGTTTTTTGATAGTATAATCAGTTAAATCACTAAAAAAATGATAGACATGGAAACAACACAGGTTTATGGGATGCCACGCATCGGTGATGCGGCACCGGAATTTAAAGCGGTAACAACTCAGGGAGATATTAATTTTCCGAGTGATTACAAAGGGAAATGGGCTATATTATTCAGTCACCCGGCAGACTTCACGCCGGTTTGCACATCTGAGTTTATGACTTTTGCTTCAATGAGTAAAGATTTTGAAGCTCTGAATTGCCAATTGGTTGGATTATCGGTAGACGGTCTATACAGCCACATTGCATGGCTTCGGACAATCAAAGAGAAGATTGAATACAAGGGAATGAAAAATGTAGAGGTAACATTCCCGTTAATCGAAGACATCACAATGGAGGTTGCGAAAAAATACGGTATGTTGCAACCGGGTGAAAGTGCAACAAAAGCAGTGAGAGCAGTATTTTTTGTAGATCCTAAAGGCATTATTCGAGCTGTCATTTACTATCCGCTATCGCTGGGTCGTAACTTCGACGAGATTAAACGTGTTCTTATTGCCCTGCAAACTGCCGATAATTTTGGTGTGGCTACACCTGCCGACTGGCGTCCGGGCGATGATGTAATTGTTCCTACGGCAGGTTCATGCGGAGTGGCAAAAGAGAGAATGGAAGGACTTCAGGAGGGCGTTACCTGCTACGACTGGTTTTTCTGTACGAAGAAATTACCAAAAGAAGAGGTTGAAAAGAAGCTTGGTAAATAATTTTTATTGCATTAAAAGAACGGGAATTGAAAAATTCCCGATTTTCATATAAAGGCATTGTTACTTGCCGTTTATCTTTATTTCATAGGTTACTGGTGCCGATTTCGACAACATTGCAGATACGCCGCAATACCTTTCGTGTGAGAGGGCTACCGCTTTTTGAATCTTCTCCGCTTCCGCTTCAAGACCTTTGCCCTCAAAACGGAATATGATTTTGAAAAATTCATAAACATAAGGGTGCTCATCTTCGGTTTGTGAAGATTCGACTTCTACCGAAAATTTTTCTACCTCTACACGCATTTTTTTAAGAATCGATACTATATCCATACTTGTGCAACCACCCAGAGCTACAAGCAGTAGTTTCTTAGGACGCGGCCCTGCGTTGTTTCCGCCGACAGTGGCATCGGCATCAAGCGGTATTATATGACCATCCACTTCCGCATCGAAAGCCATTCCGCCTTTCCAGTTAAGTTCTGCATTTACTTTCATATCTATATTTTTTATGGTTTAATCATTTATGTGTTCTGCAAAATTCATTCCTTAGAAGCTACACCTTTAGAACTTTAGGTTCTTTAGGAGCTCCGAGATATTCCATTTTTCCGCCAAGATATTTTGCATGGGGATCGTATTCAATACCTATTTTATCCAGTAGCGATTCTACGCTGACCTGATGCAGCTGCATCCCCATTTCCCACGGGTCTAAACCCAATATCAAGCCTGCCATCTCTTCATATGTCAGTACAGGTATGCCGTATCCGTTTTCCCCATACGTTATGCCCTCGGCTTCGGCAAGCACATACTGCCAGCGGTCGAGAAAGAATGTGCAACCGGGACAATTCGTAACGATAAAATCGGGTTGATAAGGCTTCATTGAGTCAAACTTCAATTTGCTGTTCGACAAAGGATAAGCCCTGTTCTCTTTCACGATATAGTTACGAAAACCGAATCCACAACAATGGCGGCGTTCGGGGTAATCTACAACCTCTCCTCCCCAAGCCTCAATCATTCCGGTTAAAACTTTGGGGAACTCTGCTCCGCCAACGCCTTTGCTCGGAAATATTTTTGCATAATGACAACCTACATGATCGACCACTTTCAACGGTTCACCTGTTTCTTTGTTAATCAGTCTGTATTTTGCTTTGGCAGCTATTTCGTTCCTGAATTTATAAATTATATCGCTCGTATGGACAAGGTTTTCGGGTTGCTCAAACTCCCGTCCGGTTGATGAGTGTAACTGTTTTCGCGTATTATCCAACGTTTCCGGGAAGTGTTTCCACGCATCTTCCATTTCCGTATATATACCGAACGATGTTACGCATGAGGGTATAAAATTCCTGTATCCCGCATCATTCATCAACGAATACTGACGCGCAACGACAGTCATCGTAGTTTCTATCGGTACGATTCCCGAATGGTATGCAATGCCGGTACAGGTAGTCTGGTGCGGATCGTCATAAACGTTTTTACCCAACACCTCCCGAAGTATGCGTAAGAATGTTTCTTCGGAACCGGGAAAGAAATTCTGCCTTATACAGCTTCGCGCATAGTAGTAATCATCTTCGGCAATCTCTTTCTGGTAGTCCTGCCATTTACGGTTATTATTCTTGTTCATTTGCAATCCATTTTTCAATCGTTTCAAAACGTTCCATCGCTCCTGTTTCCTCGAAGATAGCTCGAAGTTCCGCCATATCTTCTTCGGCAATGCGGCGCATCGAGCCGGAACCCTCTCCGTCATAATTCGCTCCGATGCGGCGTGATATGGTTGCTGTATGTTTACGAAACCAATCCCATACAGGGCCTTGTTCGGGGTGATAGTCTGTTTCCACATCGTCCACGTAAACACAATATCCTCTTTTGAGCATCGTATCGCCAATGATGCGTTTTACCTCTAATTGTTGTCGTCCTAAACGTGATTGAGCAAATAGACCTCGTTGCTGAGAAAGCTGACGCAATGCCTGAATAACGTAACCGGGCGTATTTCCTCGCGGGCAACGGGTTTTACATGAAAGACACTCTCCGCAATACCATATCGTATCGCTTTTGAGCAGCTGATCAATCTTCTCTTCATCGCCCTGTTGGACGGTCAGCATTATATCACGTGGACTATATTGATAGAACTGCGCCGCAGGACATACAGCTGTGCATACTCCGCAACTGATACACGCTTTCAAACCTTCAATAAAGCGTAAATCCTGTTTCAGTTCATCAATTATCTTTGACATAATAAAATCTCTTTGTTGAAGAGAAAGTTACCACTTTCTCTGCCAAAGCATGGAATGCCTTTCCGGTTATTGAGTCGGAATCCATGCTTACCGGCTCACCTGCATCACCGCTCTCGCTTATACCTTGAACGACAGGTATTCTTTCCAATAATTCAAGTCCCTCTTCCTTTGCGAATTTTTCGCAATTTTCCTTACCGAAAATAAAGTATTTCTCATCGGGATGTTGTTCAGGAGTGAACCATGCCATATTTTCGACAAGTCCGAGGATCGGGATATGAATATCTTTATTTCGGAACATATTCAGCCCTTTAATTGCCGAAGCCAATGCGACCTGTTGCGGTGTGCTGACGATTATCGCTCCGTTTACATGGAGTTCATTGATTAACGTGATATGTATGTCGCCCGTTCCCGGAGGAAGGTCGATCAATAGAAAATCCAACTCACCCCATTGACCCTGATTCATCAATTGCTTCAAGGCGTTGGATGCCATCGGGCCGCGCCAGATTGCAGGATCTTTTGCAGGTAGAAAAAACCCGATAGACAGTATCTTGACTCCGTGTTGTTCGATAGGGATTATGCGTTCTTCTCCTTGTGTTCCGGTCACTCCGGGCTGCTCCCCTTCAACTCCCATCATTTTTGGGATAGAAGGCCCGTATATATCTGCATCGAGTAGTCCTACCTTGTACCCTTGTTTAGCCAGCGCTACGGCTAAATTTGCGGTTACGGTAGACTTACCGACACCGCCTTTACCGGATGCTACTGCTATTACATGCTTTACTCCGGGTATTTTTTGTGTTTGCATTACTGTATATGTTAATGTGTATAATCAAGAATCAGAATGTCATCTCCGATTAGTCGGCGAATGGATGCTATCATATTTTCCCTGTTCGGGCAAGGAAACCCTATCGGATTACCTTTAGTAATACACGAAGCAAGAACAATTACTTCCGCTCCGCGATCTACCATCAGCTTTGCTCTGATTGCCGCTCGTTTGCCTGGACAACCACCGCACGAAATAAAACCGATTACCTCCGATGGGCCGATCTCTGCAAATGCAAGTTTACCTTCTTTTGCAACTTTAAAATCTGTGTTGCCCGGACACATATCTTCGGTCTGCTGGCAACGAATTATACCTACTTTCATACTGATTATTATTTCATTTTAAGTCGTCGTTTAACCTGAAAGAATCTGTAAATACCTACTATAAGGAAGCCGAAACTTACTGCAAAGGCGATATATCCGGCAAATTCCAAATGTTTGAAAAATTCTATTTCAGTAAGCCCTAAACCTGCCATCAACATGTATAATGATGCTCTTATATAAGACAGAAAAGTCCGTTCATTTGCAAGTTTAGTTCGTTCAATCGCTAAATAATCTCTTAGAATTAACTCAGAGCTATCGTTATAAAATGGTTTTTGAGATTTTGTCGGCATACTATTATTTATTTGACGTACAAATATACTATATTTATGAACAAATGTTCAATATTATTCTTACTTCTGCAAAAATTTCAATGATGGAAGAACAAATATTGCGAAGCGAAACACGACAATTCAAAGCCATATTCCCCAATACGTTAAACGCGAATGAAACCCTTTTCGGCGGACAGGCAATGAAGTGGATGGACGAAGTGGCCTATATTACGGCAACCAGATTCACACGTCAGAAAATGTTCACGGTCAATACCGAAAATATATACTTTCTGAAAACCGTACATCCAAATTCCATAGTAGAAATTGTTGGGAAAATTGAAAAAGCCGGAGCGGTTAAATTGAGAGTTAAGGTTGAGATATATGCCGAAGAAATGTACGGACAGAATCGGGAAAAAGTAGTAGAAAGCGTATTTGTTTTCGCAGCTCTGGATGATAATATGAAGCCCAAACGCATCGACTACTCAAATATAAAATAACATTCAGGCATAAGATTATTGATTTAATGCTGTCTAATAATGCAGTAATAAATTCAGCGATTATCATAAGATGAAAAAAACAGCAAAATTTTCAGCATTTATACTATTTATTTTTCTTGGTTCACTTCCCTTGACATCTTTTAGTCAAAGTAGACCCTATTCTGTAACCGGAAAATTGTTGGATGCGGAAACAAAACAGCCGATTGAATACGCTTCGGTTGCAATTTTCAAACTTCCCGACAGTACTCTTGTTACGGGTGTTTCAACCAATGGGCAGGGTGTGTTTACAATTAACAACTTGGGTAACGGTAGGTATTTTCTCAGATCCAGCTTTGTGGGCTACAAGAATGGAATAAAACAATTTGAAATTAACGGCTCAAATGTAAAACTGACAGAGCCGATTCATCTACAGCCTGCCGCATTGTCCATAGGCGAAGTCACCGTAACCGGAACAAGAAGCGAGAAACAACAGAGCGTAGAAAAAACAACCATAAATGTCGCTAAAAACATTGCGGCTGTTTCCGGAAATATTACTGATGTATTGAAAGGTCAAGCCGGAATAAATATCGACAACGAAGAAAACATCTATGTAAGAGGTAATAAAAATACGTTGGTTTTGATGGACGGAGTTCCCACTACATTATCCTCCCTCAATTCGATTCCTGCATCCAATGTCGAGAATATCGAGATAATTACGAATCCTGATGTAAAATACGATGCGGAAGGTACAGGCGGTATCATCAATATCGTAACCAAACGCAGAGGCGAAGCAGGTTTCAGTGGGCGAGTAATGTTGAATTACAATTTCGGCAATTCGGTGAACGGCGGCTTAAATCTTCATTACTCTAAGGGAATATGGGATTTCGATTTCGGATATAATGGCAAATATGACAAATATGATATAAACAGCACGCTTGACCGATTTCTTTATTCGGATGAAATTCGTGTCCAACAGGAGATGCTTTCTCGTCAATTAAGCACATCACATACAGGAACATTCATGATGGCTGTCAGACCATCAAAGAAAGATGTTATTTCGCTTGGACTTAAAGGCGTTTTACCTGAGTTGCATAATAAACAGTCAATTATAGGTACACAAACCGACAATACGAATACTGTTACACATTTCAACCGTTTGAACGACATTGATCATTTGAGGCGAATGTTTGAAACAACATTCTCATACAAGCATATCTTTGAAAAAGGCAAACACGAGCTCTCTTTCGATGCATCTTACTCCAGAAATCGCGGACGCCGCCCTGCCGAATATTATATCGAAGATATTTTATTGCAGAAATCTACCGGAGGTGGCGATCCTACCAATATGGCAGTACAGGCCGACTATCTGAAATCGGTATCAAAAACAGGGAAAATTGAGTTTGGACTGAAAGGGCTCTCTAAATACAATAATTTTGATTATAAATTCTATGATCTGAATACGGGAACGGATGAATGGATATTAGACCCCGCATTTAGTAACGATCTGAAATATCAGGAGTATATATACTCTTCCTATCTTATGTATTCGGACAAACTGTCAAAGAAGCTGGAGTATAAAATTGGTGCAAGGTTGGAGTATAACACATCGGAACTTACTCAGGCATCATCAAATGAACGCATATACCATGAATACTGGTTCCCTTTTCCGTTCGCTCAACTCAAATATACGTTAGATGATTCTCAAAATATCGCATTGAGCATAAATCGCCGCATAACACGTCCGACATACCCACAGATCAATCCATTTATCAGTGTAGTCGATCAAACAACTTATGAAACAGGAAACAAGCACCTTGTTCCCGAAATACAAGACAAGGTGGAGCTGAATTATTCACTGATTAAAAACAGCTTCCAACTTCGTACAAATTTGTTTGCAAGTATATCAAAAGATTATATAACACAGGTTTCCATGCTATCGGATGCTGACAAGTTGATGCTGACATACGTCAACGGTAGCCGTCAGAATAAAATTGGCGCAGATTTGGACATTACATACAAATTCAATAAATATATATCTGTAAATCCTGCATTCTCTGTGTTTCATACACGCTCGACAGGACAATACAACGAGATTGATTTAAGTACAGACGACTTTGCATGGACTGGTAGTTTGAAAACTACAATAAAGCCCGAAAAGAGAACGGAAGTACAGATTTTCCTGAATTACAATTCTCCGTTATCACTACCACAATTTCGTTTAGGGGAAATATACTACGCCGACATTTCCGTAAGACGCTCGTTTCTTGACAATAAACTTTCAGTCAGTCTGACAATGACCGATGTTTTTAATACTCGCAAATGGAATATAGAATCGGACAATGCGGTTTATAAGTTGGATAACTACAGTAAAAACCAAACTCGTATGGTATGGCTGGGGCTAACATTCAATTTCAATTCTTATAAGGCAAACAAACCGCAGAAAAGCGGAGATGGAGAAATTGACAATCGCATAATTAAATTAGGAGATTAATAAGCAGATTATCAATACAGAAACAGTGCCTAAATATTTATTATTCAGCACTGTTTTCTGTTTTCTGAATGTTATTTTCTATTGGACATTTCTTCCATTGGAAAATAATACATATCTTTGTGCGTTATAAATTCACAAAATAGAGAAAATAGAGTTTAATATGGATAAAATCATTGTTTTAATCAAGCGAAACTGGCTCACCTTGCTTGGGGTTGTGGTCGGAATAATAGGCGGATTTTTGTATTGGAGATTTGTTGGATGCAGCAGCGGTAGCTGCCCGATTACATCCTCTCCGACAATGAGTGCGTTGTGGGGCGCAATGATGGGCGGTTTAGTATTCAGTTCATTTAAAAAAGAGAAAAATGAGAAAATATCTAAATAATTGGGATGCCGTGCGTATCATTCGCCTGCTGGCAGGCGTAGGCTTTGGAATATATGCCGTAGTGTCAAAAGAGTACTTGTTTTTGATGTTGGCGGGAATGTTTCTTTTACAAAGTATATTCAATGTCTCGTGCTGCGGAGCGGGCGGGTGCTCAACCGAACCAAAGAAAACGAAAACACAGGTATATAAAGATCAGATAGAGCAATATAAAGGATGAAAAAGATAGGAATACTTTTACTGCTTATGGCAGGAGTGATCTCTTGTGGCAGACAACCGAAACAGACAAACAGCATTAATCAAAAACAAGAAAATAATATGAAAACGATTCAATTAACGAAAGTAGATTTTTTAACAAAAGTAGCTAACTATGAAGCAAATCCGCAGGAGTGGAAGTATTTGGGTGACAAGCCGGCAATAATTGACTTCTATGCGTCATGGTGCGGCCCATGCAAGACTATTGCACCTGTTTTAGAAGAACTTGCCGCTGAATATGGCGATCAAATATATATCTATAAAATAGATACTGAAGCAGAACAAGAGTTGGCAGCAGCATTTGGCATTCGTTCGATTCCTTCTATTCTGTTCGTTCCGATGGATGGTGCTCCGCAAATGGCACAAGGAGCCATGCCTAAGGCTTCATTCAAGGAGGCGATAGACAAAGTCTTACTCAATAAATAAACGAAAAATGGCTTTAACAGTAGATAAAAACAGATGTCCTCAGAACCATAAATGCCCTATGTTGAGAGTATGTCCGGTAGATGCAATTACTCAGGATGGCTACGGATTGCCAAGAATCGACCCGGAAAAATGTATCGAATGCGGTAAATGCACTAAGTATTGTCCTATGGGCGCAGTAAAGAAAAACTAATCGAATTATGGAAGCATTATGTAGAATTAGAGATATATTTCGTTCTATCAACGATTTTGAAATTCATTTCCAGTCAAAATACAGCATAGGGCTTAATGAAGGTATGTTATTGTGTACTATTTCTAAATTTGAGAAATGTTCTTCGGGAGAAATAGCGGAAATTCTCGGGCTTTCATCATCGAACTCTTCAAAAGTAATTGCCTCGGTAGAAAAGAAGGGTTTCATCAAGCGCAAGATCGGCAAGGATGATAAACGCAAAATGTACTTTACTCTTACCGAAAAAGGTATAGAGTGTTTGAAATTTATCAAATGTGATTCTGATGATGTCTTGAGAATTATAGATAAGATTAGAGAAATTTAAAAATGACAACTACAATGCTGTCGCTAAATCCGGAGCAAAGTCTTATGTAAGTTGCGCAATCGGACGAATGAGTAAATAAACTTATGGTAAATATCAAAAAGCTACGAATATTTGTAGCTTTTTTGTTTACACCTCTATAAAAAGGTAATAAATAATTATATTTGCCATCACAATTATCAACATATGTTCAAAACTGATTAAATTAATGAAACACATCATCATTGGCGGAGTAGCAGGCTGAGCTACTGCCGCAGCACGTATCCGTCGAGCTGATGAATCGGCAGAGATCATTCTTCTCGAAAAAGGCAAATATATATCATATGCAAACTGCGGATTGCCGTATTACATTGGCGGAACTATTGCAGAACGCGAAAAATTGTTCCTGCAAACACCCCAATCGTTTGGTGGTCGATTCAATGTTGATGTTCGTATTGAAAACGAGGTTATTGGAATTGACTCAACTGCAAAATCTGTTAAAATTCGCAAAGCTGACGGTACGGAATACTCTGAAAATTACGACAAACTTTTATTGTCGCCCGGAGCGAATCCCGTTTGTCCGCCATTGGGAGGAATTGACTTGGATGGTATTTTTACGCTGCGCGATGTCAATGACACGGATAAAATCAAGAATTACATTACGACACACGAGGTAAAGCAAGCAGTCGTAGTCGGGGCGGGTTTCATCGGACTGGAAATGGCCGAAAATCTCCAACATGCCGGAGCTGCTGTCTCTATTGTCGAGATGGGCAATCAGGTGATGGCTCCCATTGATTTTTCGATGGCTGCGCAAGTTCATCAACACTTACTGCAAAAAGGAGTTGCACTGTATCTTGAACAGAGCGTAGAGCGATTTTCAAAAAATGGGAACCGATTAGATGTTCATTTCAAAAGCGGTGAAACAATCCCTGCCGATATTGTAATCCTATCAATAGGCGTGCGTCCTGAAACAACACTTGCGAAAGCCGCCGGACTTAAAATAGGCGAAACAGGCGGAATATGGGTGGATGAATATTTCGAAACCTCTGCAAAGGATATATATGCTGTGGGCGATGCCGTTGAATTTCCGCATCCGTTGACAGGCAAACCGTGGCTTAACTATCTGGCAAATCCTGCCAACCGTCAGGGGCGTATTGTTGCCGACAATATGGTTTCAGGTAACATCACGAAATATGAAGGTGCGATTGGTACTTGCATCGCTAAGGTTTTCGATATGACCGTTGCTGCGACAGGACTTGCTGCCAAACGCCTCAAACAAATGGAAATTCCTTACCGCAGTTCGTGGACACATTCGGGTTCGCACGCAGGATATTATCCCGATGCGTTGCCATTAAGCTTGAAGATTACGTTCGACCTGCAGACTGGGAAACTTCTGGGCGGACAATGTGTCGGTTATGACGGTGTGGATAAACGTATTGACCAAATCGCACTGCTTATCAAAAATGGCGGAACAATTTACGATCTTATTAAAGTAGAACACGCCTATGCACCGCCATTCTCATCGGCAAAAGATCCGATTGCAATTGCGGGATATGTTGCAAGTAACATAATCAGTGGCGTAATGCCTGCTATGACATGGCGAGAGATGCAAAACGCTAACCGTGATGAAGTTGTGATTCTTGATGTCCGCACAAAAGATGAATGTGCTATGGGAATGATCCCTGGAGCTGTGAATATTCCGGTGGATGAGTTGCGTGGCAGACTCAGTAAAATCCCGACCGATAAACCGATACTTATCTATTGTGCGATCGGATTGCGCGGATACCTTACTACGAAAATTCTCGTGGCGAACGGCTATACGAATGTAAAAAATCTATCGGGCGGTTACAAGACCTACTCTACGGCGGTGGCTCCGGTTAAACGCACCGAGCCTACGGTCGTAGCACCGGCTTGTAAAACAGATAATATCGACCAGCAAATTGCGAAAATGGAGATTAAAACAGTTAAAATAGATGCCTGCGGATTGGCTTGTCCCGGCCCTGTGATGAAGATTAAACAAGCTATCGACTCTATTGGCGAAGGAGAACGTATCGAAATGGTTGCCACCGATGTCGGTTTTGCCCGTGATGCTCAGGCATGGTGCAATACTACGGGGAATCAACTCATATCCAATACGGAAGAGAAGGGCAAATTCACGGTCGTGATCGAAAAAGGCTCGTCTAAAGCCTGCAAAACTATCACTTCGTGCGATGGAAAAGGCAAAACATTGATAATGTTCAGCGATGACCTTGATAAAGCATTGGCTACTTTTGTACTTGCCAACGGCGCCGTCGCGACTGGGCAAAAAGTAACGATCTTCTTTACCTTCTGGGGGTTGAACGTCATCAAAAAAGTGAAGAAACCCAAAGTTGAAAAAGATATTTTCGGAAAAATGTTCGGCATGATGCTGCCGTCGAGTTCGCTGAAACTGAAGCTCTCGAAGATGCACATGATGGGAATAGGCAGCCGCATGATGCGCTCGATTATGAAGCGTCACGGCATTGACTCACTGGAGTCACTTCGTGATCAGGCGATTGCCAACGGCGTGGAATTTATCGCCTGCCAGATGTCAATGGATGTGATGGGCGTAAAACGTGAAGAGCTGCTCGATCATGCAACCATAGGCGGCGTAGCAACTTACATGGAACGCGCCGATGATGCCAATGTAAACCTGTTTATATAATTGGATAACAATATTATATCGCAAGCCTCCCTATCGAATCGGGGGGCTTTTTTTGTTGATTAACCCTCTTGTATGTGAACATTTGTTCAATATAATGATTATTTTTGCAACCAAGCAATAAGATTTTCATCAAAATTGTGATCTAACTTCTATATGGAAAAAAAGACGGAAAACAGAATCAATATTACCGAAGTGGTGGAGAAATACCATCCTATGGTTTTCCGTATAGCTGTTGGATTTGTCCATATCCGTGAAGATGCCGAAGATATTACACAGGAGGTTTTTATTAAGATTTATCAAAACCAAGATAAATTTCGCGGAGAATCGGAAATATCGACGTGGCTATACCGCATCACGGTTAATACTTCTCTCAATTTTATTGCTCAAAAGAAACGCAGGAGCTTTTTACAGTTTGGTGATGAATTATTGAAAAACTTATTCGGCAAAGCCGATGAACGTAAAAATCCGCAGCAGGAACTTGAAGAGGCGGAGGAAAAAGCAGAAATACGAAAAGTGATAGATTCACTTCCCGAAAAGCAACGTATTGCGTTTGTTTTGACAAGATATGATGAGCTTCCACAAAAAGAAGTTGCCGAAATCATGCAGATTTCTCAACGCGCGGTAGAACAGCTATTATTGAGGGCAAAAGCGAATCTCAACAAAAAACTCTCATCAGCCATAAGAAACCGTAAATAAGATTTGTCTAAAGAATAGAAATATGAAAATGGAAAAGATCGACAAATACATTGAAGACGAAAAAGCGATAACACCATCGCCATTTCTGGAGAGCAGAATTTTAGCCCGTATCGAAAATCTTGAAAGGGAACAAATTCCAATGCCGAAAAGGGCAAGATTATGGCCGAGTGTTGCTGTTGTTGCGGGCATTGCAATTATCGCTTTTACTGGTATTAAAATCGGCAGTACATACAAGAATCCTTCGCCCAATTATGCAGGACTTATTGTAAACGACAATTATATAGAACAACTATCAATATATACGGCAGATGATAACGAATAAAACTAAAATACTTTGGATCGTAATTACTTTTCTTGCCGTGCTGAATATAGCTACAATAGCTACGATTATATACAATAACAGGCAAGTAAAAACGGAGGATGAAAATATTGTTTTTGAGCCTGACACTCAACCCCTAAATGGTATGTATTTCAAACAGACATTGGGTTTTGACAATCATCAAATGGAGGTGTTCAGACAAAGTAGCCGAGCATTTCGGCAAAATGCAAATCAAATCATCGGTTCAATAAACCGATCTAAAGAAGAGCTTTTTATTGAACTTCAGGCGGAACAACCGGATACGGTAAGATTGAAGGAAATATCTAAAGAGATAGGTGTGTTACATGCAGAATTAAAGGATGCAACAGTAAATTTTTATCTGGAATTAAATTCGGTATGCAATCCTGAACAAAAGAATAAACTAAAAACTGTATTTGTGCCTCTTTTCAGAGAAACTCCATTGCAAGGAGGGCATGGAGGTAATAACGGGCGAGGTCATGGTCGCAGAAACAGAAATTTTTAAACCAGTATAAACATTAATAAATTTTAGTCATGAAAAAGAAACTGATTTTATCATTATTTGCATTAATTGCAACAATTGGTATTGCTTCGGCACAGAATACTCAAACAAAAAGTCAAACGCAAACTACACAAACACGCCGGACTTGTTTTGTTGATGCCAACAATAACGGGGTGTGCGATAGTTATGAGAATGGAACTTGCAAGGTAGGTAATGGGAAAGGTCTGCAAGACGGAAGCGGTAGAGGACAGGGATTACGCAACGGAAGTGGACGAAGAGGCGGTGGGAATCAAGCCATAGGACAAGGTAGAGGACGTGGTGGAAACGCAGGGCAAGGATTACGTAATGGCAGTGGTCGTGGTAACGGAGGACGCGCAGCCAATTTCGTCGATGCGAATAACAATGGTATCTGCGATCGCAGGGAAACAACCACGAAATAATTGATAACTATTTTTGCGATTTTTAAACTATCGAAAAATATTCCCAAAGGGCACTACAGAATGAAGTGCCTTTTTTATATTTCTATTATAAATCCGCTGTAAAAAGAGATAAATTTCTCGCCGAGTGTTTCCGATAAGATTTTTTGAGCATTTATTCCTGTGCAATGACCGGTAATAAGTTTCATTTGTGGATATAATGACTTGATTTTATATGCTATTTCAGTAAGCTGCTCGTCTGTTTCATATTTATTTTCTGCATCGGAGTCAATCAAGTGTGTTCCTCCGATATATGCGTACAAATCCTGACATTGGCAAGCCGAAAGCGTGTTCAGTATGCCCAAATGCGTACATGCCGAAAGAACTATGTCTCCTTGAGGCGTATCGATACATAATGCCATTTCATGCAGGAAATCGTCCGGCAAATCGTTTACAAGCAATGTCCGGTTCGCTTTCGGCGTGCCGAATAATACAGGAATATTACAGTGCAACATTACACTCTCAGATAGTCGTATATCTGTATCGACCAAGACAAACCGTTCGGGATTATTTTCTACAATGGAATAATCCGGTGAAATATCTCGTTTCGACCCTCTGCGTGTGGAATAATAATAATTTCCTGCAATGTGAGATGAGATAAATATTTTTGCTTTACTGTTCTGTTTGATGAAATTTGCCAATCCGCCTGTATGATCTCGGTGGGCATGAGATAACACCAAACAATCAATATCTGCAATGCTTATACCTAATCTCGCGGCATTGTCTTCAAACTTACCGGAGGCACCAACATCCATTAACCATTTGCGATTATCGACCTCAAAATAGATACTTAATCCATGTTCTGTTTGTAAATCCGTATGAGGATTAGGTGTATTGTCTATGAGAATAACCACCCTCATTTCTTCCCCTGACTTTTCAGGTATAGCTGATGGTGATAACACCCTTTACGCATCATTTTTGAACCGCATTTCGGACATTGATGCTCTTTACATGGCTTCCCTTTCTCGTGCGGGATTTCTGTATCGCATTGAACGCAAATACATATACCGCCCTCACAATCCATATCTTTGCAACAACGGGTTAAACTATGAAGATTTTTTGAAAGACAATGATTGCAGGTATCTGTTTATTCTTTGGAAACAATTACCTGACTGCAATCTTCACAACGATACCAGTGATCGTCCGAATAAAAATCACCTCCCTTTATAATAATCGCTTTCCCTTCCACGAATGCCTGAGCAATAGTTTTACGAGCTTTCTCGTATATGCGCGTAAAAGTAGGGCGAGAAACATTCATTCTCTCGGCTGCCTGCTCTTGTGTTAAGCCTTCGTAATCTGTCAGCTTAATTGATTCATATTCTTCAAAGAGAAGTTCAATCGGCTCTACATCCGTAATCGGCACACCGAAAGGTCTGAACCCTTCGACCACAGGCGGAGTCGCCATCATTCTTCTTCTTTTTGGTCTGGGCATATTTACGCTTATTAGTTTTACATCACAAATATAGTTAAAGCCGAATGCAAACAAATGGGATTTGAATTGCTGAGGCACATCCTATATTATGCAAATATACAACTATTAATGAACAAATGTTTATAAAGCGGAATGGAATTTCAAATACTATGTTTGCTATCGAAAATGTAATCAAGGAAAAGATTGTATTTGAAAATGTAGGTAATACGGAGATATTTTAGTAACTTTACACCAAGTTAAGTCGCTCTTTATTTGATGCAAGAATTAAGCAGACCAACGAAGTCCGCTCGTTTCTAAATCGTTACCTGTCGCGAAAATTCTTCTTGCAACTTGCTTATTCATAGCGCAAAAGACAAAATTCTATGTCTTGCGGTATGAGTCGAGATGTTTTTACTGATGCCGGCCTTTTTTGCCAGTTTTTTCAAATGGTTGTTGATCAGGACGGTAGCGGAGATGATTGCTTTCGAAATATCTATTTTGGAGGCAGAGTCAATGTCTACTTTTAAAAAATTAAATATATATTTCTCACAATCAGACGGTTGCTGCACATAGCCATCAAATATATTTTGAACCTTCCGAATAATCGGGACAGTAATCTTACTGCCTGTTTTCTTCATCACGATGCTGATATGAGCACCATCATAGTTACTCCATTTCAGCCGCAGTATGTCGGAGATTCGCAAACCAGTATAACACTCCGTAAGAAAGATATTTCGCACATCGAAAGGAATTGTACCGGGGGTAAGTTTCAGAGAGATAAGTTGATCAAGTTCCGATTCTTCGAGATAACATCGCTCTGCCTGTTCTCTCGTGAAAGATGTTTTAATAAAGGGATTGTCGGCGGCCTTCAGTCCCTGTGAGTTGTATGTCTCAAGCAGCAGCTTTTCTAAAATCTTCATATTTTCAGTTATGGTGTTTTTTTTGTTGTGCAATGTGTTTTTCAGGTATAAAGCATAGTTTTCAATAAAGTCGGAAGTGATTTTATTGATGGGTAAATGGCTGTGATTTAGATATTTGATTAACTTTGATATTGCAGCATGATAATTTTTGTAAGAGCAGTATTGCCCATTACTTAACAGCGTATCCAGCGTGCCTTTAGCGTGCTCCAGGAAGTCACAAGAGTTGACCGAGTGTATTTTCCTTCGCATGGAGCCGATATCGTTAATTCCCGTTGAACTGTTTAACATAAGCAGCCATTTTTCAATATCGGCAACTTCTTTTTCGATGAAAGTATTCAATTCTGCATAGTTGGGGTGTTTTCTTGTGACAAGTTGCCGGTTTTGGTTCCAATATTCCGGCTTTAACCGGTAAATTGTCTTGTAGGTCGTCTGACGGTTAAGAGTTATTCTTAAACAAATCGGAGCTTCGTGCGTTTTTGCGGAGATATGATCCATGCGCATCACTAATTTTTTTGAAATAGTCATAATTTTTTAATTTTATTGGTAAAACATAAGTGAAACAAAAATAAAAAGAAAGGGTGCACGGGGAATAATGTTAAATTTGTCGGAGAATCCGATAACTAAACACCAAATGAAACAATTGTTCAAAATAACCTGTCTGATAATCATCGTCTTATCTCTTTGTTCATGTCAGCCGTCCGCTACAAAAGAGGCAAAAGTATGGGCATGGCTCTCCGGCAAGACAACAACGACACCCGAAAGGTGGGAGGAGCTGTTTTCGGCTGCGGAGCAAATCGGAATAGATGCAATCCTGCTGGAGTGTCACGGCGGATATCCGGAAATACTTGGGGATACCTCGGACTTTCGCGACAGCGCAGCCATTACAATAATCAAAAATGCACTCCCGTATGCTCAGAAGCATAATATTGAATTGCATGCGTGGATTTGGACAGCTAACAGAACTGAGATGTCTTGGCGCAGGGCACATCCCGAATATTATCAGGTCAACGGCAAAGGAGAGTCTTGTCTAGATATAAAGCTTTATAACAGAGAACACTACAGGTGGCTGTGTCCATCAAGACCTGAAAATTTGGAATATATGAAAGAGCGGGTTAGGGAATTGGCGGAAATAGAGGGTCTTGCAGGCATCCATTTGGATTTTATCAGATACCCTGATGCGATACTGCCTTATGCGTTGCATGAAAGCAGAGGAGTTGTGCAGGATAAGGTCTATCCGCAATGGGACTTTTGCTATTGTGATGAGTGTCGCAGGCTCTTTAAAGAGCAGACAGGCATAGATCCGATGGATCTTGAAGATCCGACTTCCAATCAAGCATGGATGCAGTTCAGATGGGATGCCATGAGTCACTTCGCAAGTGAAATAGCAGCCGAGATCAGGCGGCTCGGTAAAGTCTCTTCTGCAGCAGTATTTGCATCGCCGGAGGAGTCTAAGAAACTTGTCCGTCAGGACTGGGCCAATTATCGCAACTTTGATTATATTTTTCCGATGCTGTATCACAAATACTACAATTGGGATGATGAGATGGTTGAAATTGCCACAAGACAGGGAGTTGAGGCTCTTGCAGAAGCGCACAACGATGCTTCTCTCTGCACGGGCCTGTTTACAGGCCATGTGCCTGCAGAGAGAATCGGGGAGTTTTTGGATATGACGGAGCGCGGTGGCTCCAACGGCATCTGTTTTTTCTCCATGGAGGGAATCCTGCGTAAGGCCGGCTATGCTGATTCGCTGAAAGCCGCCCTTCATGGAAAAATAGGGAGAGATGAATGATTTTTTACTATCTTTGCCCGTTAATATAAAAAGCATATAATATGGCAGTAAAGTGTGGTATTGTGGGGCTTCCGAATGTGGGCAAATCTACTCTTTTCAATTGTATAAGTTCTTCTAAGGCACAGGCGGCAAACTTTCCGTTTTGTACAATTGAGCCGAATGTAGGTTCGACTGTTGTGCCCGATGCGAGATTGACGGTGCTTGAACAGTTGGTTCACCCTAAAAGAGTGGTGCCTGCTACTGTTGAAATAGTAGATATTGCGGGTCTTGTGAAGGGAGCAAGTAAAGGAGAAGGTCTTGGCAACCAGTTTCTTGCCAATATCAGGGAGACAGATGCAATTTTGCACGTGTTACGCTGCTTTGATGATGCAAATGTGGTGCACGTGGATGGAAGTGTAGATCCTGTAAGAGATAAAGAGGTTATAGACCTTGAACTGCAGTTTAAGGATTTGGAGACCATCACAAACAGACTTGCCAAGGTGCAGAAACAGGCCCAGACCGGTGGGGATAAACAGGCTAAGAAGGCTGTCGATGTGATGTTGAGGTACAAAGAGGTGCTTGAGCAGGGCAAGAATGCGAGAGAAGTCACGCCGGATAATCCTGATGAGGAGAAAATTGCCCGCGAGATGTGTCTTCTGACCAATAAGCCTGTCATGTATATCTGTAATGTAGATGAGGCTTCCGCCAAAAATGGAAACAAATATGTCGATGCTGTCAGAGAAGCCGTGAAGGGAGAGGATGCCGAGATACTTGTCATTGCAGCCAAGATTGAGTCTGAAATTGCCGAACTGGAGGATTTTGAGGAGAGGGAGATGTTTTTACAGGAGATTGGCTTAAAAGATTCCGGAGTCGTGCGATTGATACAGGCAGCTTATTCGCTACTCAATCTGCAAACCTATTTTACCGCAGGTGAACCGGAGGTAAGAGCATGGACCATCAATAAGGGAGATAAAGCCCCGCGCGCAGCAGGAGTGATACATACGGACTTCGAGAAAGGCTTTATCCGTGCCGAAGTGATAAGGTACGAGGATTATATTACGCTGGGATCTGAAGCAGCCTGCCGTGCGGCCGGTAAGCTAAACAGCGAGGGTAAGGATTATGTGGTGCAGGACGGTGATGTAATGCACTTCCTGTTTAATGTATAAAAGACAAATAATAAAACACAAATAAAAATGAAACGTTTTCTTTCAATTTTAATTTTTACGGCAGCGATTGCAGTCAGCTGCAACAATAAGGCTCTGGAGCCTGTGGCAGACCCCACATGGTACTCCAATCCAACCTATTTCACGGAGAAAAATTCCATGTATGTCGAGATGCCGATCGATACCAATGATATCATCATGTTGGGTGACGACTATATGGACAGAGGTATTTGGGAGGCCTTTTTTGCAAACAGAGATATCAAAAACAGAGGAATTGCCCTTGATGCTACACCTCACGTTTTGTACAGAATAGATCAGATTGCCGGGCAAGCTCCGAAAAAAATCTTCGTGAGTGTCGGGTTTAGAGATGTCCTCCACGGATCTCAGGCAGACAGTGTCGTGATAAACATTAAAGAGATTATGCGCAGAGCGCACAAGCTTTCACCGAAGACATCGCTTTACTATCTCGGAACACTTCCTACCGGCAATATGACTCCGGAGCAAATAGCTGAGGTTAAAGAGATTAATACACAGATAGCCGCAAATGCCGAGGCCGGAAAATACACTTACGTTGACGTTCCTGCAGTGATTACAGGCGAGAACGGTACAATCTCCGACCAATACACATGGAATGGTGTTAACCTCAATGGTGCAGGGTATGAAGCTTATGCAAAGGCAATAGAAGAGTATATCGGGCAACCTGCCCTAAATAAGGCAAACGACAAGGAGTATCCTGCAATTACAGATTACTATAAGCACAGACTCTCTATCTTCAATTCACTTCCG
Organism: Bacteroidales bacterium; assembly: GCA_028691975.1. GTDB lineage: Bacteria > Bacteroidota > Bacteroidia > Bacteroidales > UBA932 > Cacconaster. Next base: position 23,140 of record JAQUYF010000002.1, read on the forward strand.
GATACTCACAATCGGATTATAATGGTAGGGAACAGCCTCAATAACAATGCTTTATGGTCAGAATTGCTGCCGTTTACGGATGTCCTTAACCGCGGTATCAGCGGAGATGTTGCAGAAGGCGTTTACAATCGTCTCGATGATATTATTGCCGAACAGCCGAACAAAATATACCTGATGATAGGTATCAATGACTTCATCAACAATCCTGATAAAAAGGCAATTGATGTATGGACTACATACGAGAAGATAATTAAAAAGATACAGGAAGAGATCCCTCAGACAACAATCTACGCTCAGAGTGTCTTACCGCTAAGCGCCGACAAATCAGAGCAGTATGGCGGAGTAAACAGCAAAGTTATAGAGCTTAACAAGCTGATTGAAGCCGGCAAAGACAAATACGGATATATCTATCTGGATATAGCCAAAGAGCTTCAGGATGCGGACGGAAACCTTGCAGAGAGCCATACTACTGACGGTGTCCACCTTTCAGCCACAGCCTATTTTATATGGGCAAAACAACTCTCTTTAGGCAACAGAATGATAATAATGAGTGATCCTTACGTGGAAGAGCAAAAATAATATGTATAGAACTAATACATGCGGAGAATTGCGTATTGACCATGTCGGTCACACAGTTACCCTCGCGGGTTGGGTGCAGAGAATCCGCAAAATGGGAGGTATGACATTTATTGATTTGAGAGACCGATACGGTATAACTCAATTGGTAATTGACGGGACTTCCGCAAAAGAAATCAATGACACTGTAGCATCTCTCGGCCGAGAATATGTAATTCAGGCTGAAGGTAAAGTTGAAGAGAGACAGAGCAAAAACAATAAGATCCCTACGGGGGAGATTGAGATTAAACTCACAAAAATCAATATACTGAATAAAGCGCAGACCCCTCCTTTCACCATCGAAGATGAATCGGATGGAGGAGAAGAGCTCAGGGCTAAATACCGTTATCTTGATCTACGCCGTAATCCTCTTAAAAAGGCACTGATGCTCAGGCACAAGATGGCTCATGAAACGAGAGTGTATCTTGATAGTCAGAATTTTATGGAGATAGAGACCCCGTACCTGATCAAGTCGACACCTGAAGGAGCGAGAGACTTTGTGGTGCCGAGTCGTATGAACCCCGGCGAGTTTTATGCTCTTCCGCAGAGTCCGCAACAGTATAAACAGTTGCTGATGGTGGCGGGTTTCGACCGTTATTTCCAGATAGTTCGTTGCTTCAGAGATGAAGATCTCAGGGCAGACCGTCAGCCGGAGTTTACACAGATCGACTGCGAAATGTCTTTTGTCGAGAGAGATGATGTTTTGAGGACATTTGAAGGTCTTGCGAAACACCTCTTCAAGAGTGTTTTAGGTAAAGACTTTAAAGAGCCGTTCCTTCGTATGCCTTACAGCGAGGCGATGGGCAGCTACGGAAGCGACAAGCCGGATATAAGATTTGGAATGAAGATCAATGAACTCACAAACGATGTTAAGGGACACAATTTCTCGGTGTTTGATGACGCTCAGTATGTCGGCGGCATCGTTGTAGAGGGCATTTCCGCTTATACACGCAAGCAGATCGACGAACTTACAGAGTGGGTTAAGAGATCTCAGGTTGGAGCAAAAGGATTGATATATATCAGAGTAAATGAAGACGGACTTAAGTCTTCGATTGACAAATTTTTCACACAGGACGATCTGAAGAAGATTGTCGGCAAGGTGGGAGCCAAGAGCGGTGATATTATTTTCATTATGTCGGGAGTAAAATCCAAAACTCAAGTTGCTTTGGGAACACTACGTATCGAGATGGGCAACAGGCTTGGTCTGCGTGACCCCAAAGTCTTTGCTCCTTTGTGGGTATGTGATTTTCCTCTCCTTGAGTGGGATGATGAGACCAATCGCTTCTATGCCATGCACCACCCGTTTACAGCTCCTAAGCCTGAAAATCTTGACAAGTTTTACAGCAATAAGAAGGAAGATTTGGAACTTGTTTCAGCCAATGCTTACGACTTTGTTCTTAACGGGACTGAGGTTGGCGGAGGTTCAATCCGTATTCACGATGCAGCTGTTCAGAAGAGAATGTTCGAGGTGCTCGGTATGACGGACGAAGAGGCTCAGTACAAGTTCGGTTTTCTGATGCAGGCATTTAAATTTGGTGCTCCGCCTCACGGAGGACTTGCTTTCGGCTTTGACCGCTTCTGCGCATTGTTTGGGGGACAGGATACCATCAGAGATTATATAGCTTTCCCTAAAAACAACACAGGCAGGGATATGATGGCGGATGCTCCTTCTAAGATAGACGATATTCAAATGAAAGAGCTTTACCTGAAGAGTACCGCTCCTGAAGAATAATAGTATTAATACACATAAAAATACACATAAACATGAATCCAAAAGATATAAAAGGTCCATATAATCCAAATCAGCCCAAACCGGAAAAAAAGAGGACATTAAACCTCAACATGGATGAGCTGGAAGGAATCGGTAAAATCATTTCAATTGCCTCAGGCAAGGGCGGTGTCGGCAAGTCAACGGTTGCCGTTAATTTGGCAGTCACTCTTGCCCGTATGGGGTATAAAGTGGGACTTGCAGATGCGGATGTTTACGGCCCGTCAGTGCCCAAAATGACGGGGACAGAGGGTGCAGTGCCCGGAGTCGAGATATTTGACGTTGATGGAAAGCCCCTTAATGAGGGAGATCAGATCCCTCCGGACAGTAAAGAGATTATTTTTCCGATAGAAAAATATGGAGTCAAATGGATGTCGATTGGATACTTTGCCCGCCCCGAGCAGGCCTTGATCTGGCGCGGACCTATGGCTTGCAATGCACTGAAACAGATGATTCAGCAAGTTCGTTGGGGAGAATTGGACTTTCTGTTGATAGATATGCCTCCGGGAACAGGCGATATTCATATTTCACTGGTACAGGATATTCCTCTTGACGGTGCGATAATAGTCAGCACTCCTCAGGATGTGGCTCTTGCCGATGTCGAGAAAGGTGTCAATATGTTTCGAAACGAGAATGTTCAGAAGCATATTTACGGCCTCGTAGAGAATATGTCATGGTTTACTCCTGCCGAATTGCCCGATAATAAATATTATATCTTCGGTAAGGACGGCTGCAGAAGGATGGCGGAGAAATATGACCTGCCTCTGTTGGGACAAATCCCAATCGTACAAAGCGTTAGAGAAGGTGGCGATAACGGCACTCCCGAGGCTTTGCACGATGGACCTGTCTATGAAGCTATGCAAGCAATCGCTTCACAATTGCTGAAATAATTTTGCCGTCTGCCCGGCCTGCAAGGGCCTTTGTAGCAGTACCCATAACCTTACCCATATCTGCGGCCGAGGTTGCTCCGACCTGTGCAATAATCTGCTTCAGAGCCGCTTCGACTTCGGATTCGGACATTTGTTTGGGAAGGTACTTTTCCATGACTTTAATCTCGGCAAGTTCGTTGTCTGCGAGTTCCTGTCGGTTTTGCTGAGAATAGATCTCGGCACTCTCTTTACGCTGCTTTACGAGCTTTTGGATGAGTTTGACAATATCGGCATCGGTAATCTCTCCCGTTGCCCCTTCAGATGTTTTAGCAAGCAGGATAGCTGCCTTAATACCTCTGACAGAGGCTAAGGCAACTTTATCCTTTGCTATCATAGCATCCTTCAAATCCTGTTGTATTTGTGATTCGAGTGACATGATATAATGTTATTTAACGATAGTCATTTCATCAAGCAGATAGCCTGCTCCGCCATAGATATCGACAATAAAGAGGACATATCTGATATCTACATTGATACAGCGTTGAAGCTCAGGTTCGAAGATAATATCTCCGGACATTGCTTCCCAGTTGCCGTCAAAGGCAAGACCGATAAGTTCGCCGTTGGCATTCAGAACGGGGCTGCCTGAGTTACCTCCCGTGATATCACCGTTGGTGATAAAGCAAGCCGGCATCTTACCGTTGCTCATAGCGTACTGACCGAAATCGCCTTTGGCATACAGTTCTTTAAGCTTTTGAGGTACGACAAATTCCCAGTTATCCGGATCTTCCTTTTGCATAACACCGTCAAGTGTTGTGTAGTAATTGTAAACTACTGCATCCTTCGGAGAATAAGGGAGTACCTGTCCGTATGTAAGCCTCATTGTCGAGTTAGCATCAGGGTAAATAGCTTCTCCCTTACGCATTTCAAGCTGACCGGCTATGAATGCCTTTTTCCCATCATTAAAGGAACTCTGTTGAGCTGCCATAGCTGCTCTCAGTGCGGGTACAATAGTCTGGACATCATTACAGAATACTACTGCGGGGTCTTTTTCGACAGAATTTACGACAGTAGCCGTCTCATCGGAACTTTCCTGCCTGTTTGGTTCGAAAAGAGGCAGAACCTTGTCAGCTGAAACGAAAATCGAGTTGGCATACAGATTGTCAATATAGGTGTCAATACTACCGCCGAAATCTTTGTCGATTGTAGTAAAGAAGGCAGGATAGTGCTCTGCGTCAACTTTCTCTTTATAGATCTTAATCATTGCCTTTGAGACTTTCTTGTCGGTAGAAGGAGAATAGTCCTTGTAGAAGGATTCCACATAATCCATGTATCTTGCCTTGTTGCCCTTTTCGTAAGCAGCCTTCTGTTCCGGAGTAGTACATTCCTGAAGTCCTGTCAGATAAGAGTTGACGGTACTTGCAACAGACGCAATTTCAATGGCTCCCAAAGTTTCTGCCAGATAACGGTAAATGTAAGTTGCCTCTTTTCTGCCTGCAACAGCAGAATTGATTTTCGTCAAAGCGTCTCCATATTCGGCTTTGCGGGACTTTTTCTTACCAATCCACTCTTCAAAAGCTCTTTCCTGCTCTGCGCGGCGTTCCTGAACATTAAGTTTGGCAAATGTTTCATTCATGCCGATCCATTTTTTCCATCCGTTGGTAGAACCGCTGTATTTGCTTGCGTACTGAATCTTCACCTTAGGATCTGCAAGCATATCTTTAAGGATGATCTCCTGACGAATACCGCGAGTATAGATGCTTATGGCATTGGAGATATCGCGAGTCTCAACAAGCTCCGACTCTGTCATAAACCTGTTTGTACGTCCGGGATAACCCATGATAAAGGTGAAGTCATTTGGCTGAACACCCTTCAATGAGATGGCCAGGTGTTGCTTCGGAGTGTACGGAACATTGTCCTTAGAGTATGGAGCAGGATTGTTGTCCTTATCGGCATAAACTCTGAACATGGAGAAGTCACAGGTGTGACGGGGCCACATCCAGTTGTCTGTGTCTGCTCCGAATTTGCCGATTGATGAAGGCGGTGCTCCTACGAAGCGGATGTCTCTGTAGACCTTGGATACTACAAGATAGTAAGCGTTTCCGCCATACATCGAATAGACGCGTGCATTGAGGCAGGTATTGTCGCCTACGGCATTTTTGACAAGCTCAGCGGCAACAGACTGGTATGCTTTGTCTTTTTCTTCTTGAGTGTCGGCTTTTTTCATAGCCTTTTCAATACGGGAAGTAACATCCGTAAAGCTTTCAAGAAAAGTGACGGAAAGACCCTCTGCAGGCAGCTCCTGATCTCGATTCATAGCCCAATACCCGTCGGTAAGGTAATCATGCTCTACGGTGCTCAATCTTTGGATGGAGCCGTATCCGCAGTGGTGGTTGGTAACCAGTAATCCCTCAGAGGAGATAATCTCTCCGGTGCAGCCTCCGCCAAAATGTACGACAGCATCCTTCAAAGAGGAGTGGTTAATACTGTAAATATCTTCTGCAGAGAGCTTAAGGCCCATATTCTGCATAGTCTTGATATTCATTTTTTCAAGTAATGGCAATAGCCACATTCCTTCGTCAGCCCGCATAGGGGTAAGAATGAATAGCAGTGCCATGGATAAGATAATGCTGAGTTTCTTCATATTTTTAAAAAATTGAGTAAATTCGAAACGAATTACAAATGTAAAAAAATGTATTCAAAAAGAGAAATACTGATTGTGCCCGATAAATTCAAGGGAAGCGCAACAGCTGCTGAAGTAGCAAGTTCACTGGAGGTTGCAATTCGCAAGATCTTTATAGGCAGAGACAGACTGCACATCGAGACTCTGCCGCTTGCAGATGGGGGAGACGGTTCGACAGAGGTGCTTTTAACAGCCCTTTGCGGTGATGCTCAAATAGTTGATGTAGAGACGTTTGACCCGCTTATGCGACCGATTAAGGCTCCGATGCTGATATTCGAGAGAGAGCGGGTAAAGTATGCTTTCATAGAGATGGCAAAGTGCTGCGGACTGACTCTCCTGCACAGATCCGAATACAATCCGGAAAGAACTACCACTTACGGGCTTGGAGTGATGATACAAAAGGCAGCCGGAATGGGCGCGACCAAAATCATGATGGGAATAGGAGGAAGTGCCACAAATGATGGTGGTGCCGGAATGCTTGAGGCCGGTATTCCTCAGGGAATCACTGTTCAAGTGGCCTGTGACGTTGAGAATCCTCTGCTCGGACCGAATGGTGCAACTATGATTTACGCTCCTCAAAAAGGGGCGGACGGGGCAATGTTGGAGAGATTGGAGCGGCGGATGGAGTGTTTTGCCGAACAGGCTGAAGCCAAACTGAGGGAGAAGGGTGATGAACAGCGTGCCGCAAATTACAGAAGCATCCCCGGAGGCGGTGCAGCCGGCGGTGTGGGTGCCGCTCTTTACGGATTTTATGGTGCAGAGCTTGTTCCGGGGTGGAGACTGTTTGGAGATATGTTTTCTCTTGAGGAGAAAATAGCAAAAGCCGATGCGGTTATAACGGGAGAGGGTCGCTTTGACAGCCAGAGCCTTAGCGGAAAGTTGGTTGGAGGAGTGTCCCAGCTTTGCAGAAAATATAAAAAGCGTTTGACGGTAGTCTGTGGCGAATCTGCCCTTAATGAGGCTGTATGGCATAAGCACAGGATATCGGATGTTTATGCCCTTTCGGAAATAGAGCCTGATAAGGAGGTCTCTATTCGCGATGCCAAAATGCTGCTCAAAGGGATAAAGGGAAGGTCTCAACTGCTCTATGCAGGATGTGATGAGGCGGGGCGAGGCTCCCTTGCGGGGCCTGTTTTTGCGGCAGCAGTAATTTTGCCGGAAGGCTTCTGTCATCCCCTGCTTAACGACTCTAAGCAGCTCAGTGAACAGCAGAGAGATGAGCTAAGGCCTATAATTGAGCGGGAAGCCTTAGCCTGGAGCGTTGCGGCTGTGCCGGCAGAAGAGATAGACAGGATAAATATTCTGAATGCTTCGATAGCAGGGATGCAGAGGGCACTGGATGGCCTGAAGGGGGTCAAAGGGGTTCCGACAGTTCCCGAAATGATACTTGTTGACGGCAATAAATTTAAGAAATACAAGAATATTCCACATCACTGCATAGTTGGAGGAGACGGCAAAATTGCCTCAATAGCAGCTGCTTCTATTCTGGCTAAGACACATAGAGATGAATTTATGCGAAAGATTGCAAAAGAATTTCCAATGTACGGATGGGACCGAAATATGGCTTATCCTACGGCAGAACATCGAAAAGCGATTGAAAAGTATGGGACAACAAAATATCATCGGCTCTCATATAAACTCTTGCCCGACAATGATAGATTGTTTTTTTGAAATAAAAAATATAAATTTGCAGGCTATACTTTTAGGAAAAAGAGGAAAAAAATAATAAATTAGAATCATCAACAATGAAAAATTACTCCACAGAAAACATTAGAAACGTCGTTTTGCTTGGAAGTACCAGGTCAGGTAAGACTACCTTGGCCGAAACTATGATGTTTGAAGGTAAAGTCATAGACCGCAGAGGTACTGTAGAAGCAAAAAACACAGTGTCTGACAACACAGAAGTCGAACAGCTTTATCAACGCTCCATTTATGCAACTCCACTTTATGCAGAGTTCATGGACAACAAATTGAATATCATCGATACCCCGGGTGCAGATGATTTCGTAGGGGGAGTTATCACGGCTTTTAAAGTATGCGATTCGGGAGTAATGACTATCAATGCACAGCAGGGTGTTGAGGTTGGCACAGAGATACTCGGTCGTTATGCAGAGAAGATCAAAATGCCTATGCTTATAGCTGTCAATCAGCTTGACACTGAAAAAGCAAATTGGGAAAATACAATAGAGTCACTTCATCAGGCATTCGGAAGCAAGCCGGTAGTTGTACAGTATCCTGTCAATGCAGGAGTCGGTTTTGATTCATTCATTGATATTCTGAAGATGAAGATGTACGTTTTCAAAGATGACAACGGTACAAGAGAAGAAAAAGAGATCCCTGCAGATCAGAAAGATCAGGCTGAAGAGATGAAAGCCTCCCTTATGGAAATGGCAGCAGAGAATGATGAGGCTTTGATGGAGAAGTTTTTCGAGGCCGGCGAGTTGAGCGAAGAGGATGTAAACAAAGGTCTTAAAATAGGTTTTGACAGCGGAGAGCTTTATCCTATCTTCTGTGTATCGGCTAAAAAAGACATAGGTGTAAAACGTATCATGGAATTTATTATCAATGTTGCTCCATCTCCGGCTCAGGATGTGGTTAAGAGCGTTGACGGTAATGATATCAAATGTACGGTAAGCGGCCCTACTTCAATCTTTATTTATAAAACAGCTGTGGAGCAGCACTTGGGCGAAGTTTCTTACTTTAAGGTAATGTCCGGCAAGTTGTCGGAAGGTCAGGATGTCGTTAATCCGCAGACAGGATCAAAAGAGAGAATTTCCGCCATATATGCTGTTGCAGGCAAGAAAAAAGAGAAATTAAATGAGATGTTGGCAGGTGATCTCGGTTGTACTGTGAAGCTGAAGAGCGTTAAGACCAACCAGACACTGAATCAGGCCGGTGACGACGAAATTATCGCACCTATCGTGTTCCCTCCTTCAAAATATCGTACAGCAATTAAGGCAAAGGAAGAGAAAGACGATGAGAGATTGGGTGAAATCCTCAACAGAGCAACTGCAGAAGATCCGACACTCGTTATTGAGTACTCAAAAGAGTTGAAACAGACTATCTTGAGTGGTCAGGGAGAGCAGCACATCAATATTTTGAAATGGTATATCAATAATGTACAAAAGCTTGAAATTGATCTGTTTGCGCCACGTATTCCTTATCGTGAGACTATTACGAAGGTTGCAAACGCATCCTATCGACACAAGAAACAATCAGGCGGTGCAGGTCAGTTCGGTGAAGTTCACATGCTGATTGAGCCTATCGTTGAAGGTGTTGAAGCCGGCAACAAGTTTAAAGTTGACGGTCGTGATATGATCTTGAACATCAAAGGTAAAGAGGAGACAACTCTTGACTGGGGCGGTAAACTTGAATATTACAACTGTATCGTGGGCGGTGCTATTGACGCACGTTTCATGCCTCCTATTTTGAAAGGTATCATGGAGAAGATGGTCGAAGGACCTTTGACAGGTTCATACGCACGTGACATCAGAGTTTTTGTTTATGACGGTAAGATGCACCCTGTAGATTCAAATGAGTTGTCATTTAAGTTGGCTGCACGAAATGCCTTTAAAGAGGCATTTAAGAAGGCCGGTCCAAAGATTATGGAGCCTATCTACAATATCGAGATACTTGTGCCGGGAGATTGCATGGGAGATGTAATGTCAGACTTGCAAAACCGTCGCGCGATCATCGAAGGTATGAGCACAGATAAAGGCTTCCAGGTACTTAAAGCCCGTGTTCCTTTAGCAGAGCTTTACAAATATTCTACAACGCTCAGCTCTCTTACTTCAGGGCGTGCAACATTTACAATGGCCTTTGCGGATTACCAGCAGGTACCTGCAGATGTTCAGGATAAGTTGCTGAAGGCTTATGAAGAAGAACAGGAAGACGAATAGTGATAATCGCTAACAATATAGACAAATCCTTCGGAACCCTTAAGGTTCTGAAGGATATTTGTTTTCAGGCAAAAGAAGCTGAAGTGGTCAGCATTGTCGGTGCCAGCGGTGCCGGCAAATCGACTTTGCTGCAAATACTCGGCTCCCTTTCCAAACCGAACAGCGGTACGGTTGAGATAGACGGGGTTGATATTTTCTCCCTTTCCGATAAAGAGTTGGCGGAGTTTAGAAACAAAAAGATCGGCTTTGTGTTTCAATTTCATCACCTGCTTCCCGAATTTACGGCAGTAGAGAATGTGATGATACCTGCTCTTATCGCAAAACAGGGGCGAAAAGAGGCTGAAGCGCAGGCTGTGGCTCTTCTGACGGAGTTGGGACTTGGAGAGAGACTTCACCACAAGCCTTCCGAACTTAGCGGGGGAGAGCAGCAGAGAGTGGCTATCGCAAGGGCCATCATCAACCACCCGACAGTCCTTTTTGCGGACGAGCCTTCCGGCAATTTGGACAGTAAAACAAAAGGAGAAATACATTCTCTGTTTTTTACGCTCAGAGACCGCTACGGTATTACCATCATTATTGTGACTCATGACAATGAGCTTGCAGAACTGTCTGACAGAACCATCGAGATGAAAGATGGGAGAATTTAAGTTTAAAAGATTTAGCATCAACAACCAGCACTCTGCAATGAAGGTCAATACCGATGGAGTATTGCTCGGGGCGTGGGTGAGTCTCTCTTCGGAGGATACCCTGTTGATGGATATAGGTACGGGGACGGGTGTTATGGCACTAATTGTTGCACAGCGTTTGTCCGACCTCTCAGAACATCCTTTCAGAATAGAGGCCATAGATATTGACGAGGCCTCTGTCTGCGAAGCCGCGGACAACTTTGCCTCTTCACCATGGAAGGAGTCTCTACGGGCCGAAAACTGTCGATTGCAGAGCTATCGCAGGCAATGTAAAGAGTTTGACTTGCTTTTTTGTAATCCTCCATACTTTAAAGATTCGCTCAAGGCGCCTTCTCTGCGCAGAAGCAACGCACGTCATGAGGAGTCTCTTCCCGGGCCGGATATTATAGTGGGGGCAAAGGAACTCCTTTCCCCGCATGGCAGGCTGTCTCTTATTCTGCCGCCAGTCGAAGGGGACGGGTTTATCACTATCACCAAGGGCAACGGTCTGTATCTCAATAGAATATGTAAAGTTAAAAGCCGGCCGGGTCTGGAAGTGAAACGCTATATGATGGAGTTTTCATTTCGACAAACGGATCTTATGGAAGAGAGCCTGACTATACAAGAAGAAAGCGACTATACTGCAGAGTATAAGTCGCTTACTAAAGATTTCTACCTTAATTTCTAACGAGCTTCCGGAGATTCATTTTGGTTTGGAGCTCCATTGCGTGGAGGATTGGCAGGCTCCTTTCTCAACGAATAGATCATTCTGACTCTAAAAACCTCTTCCGCTACGTACAGTTTTGCAACCTTTTCAACAGGGAGTACTTTTCTGAACTCAGGGTTATAGTCTGCAATAATCTTATTTTCTTTTGTAAGAGCATCAAGGTAAGCATTTATCCTTTTTTCGTACTCCTGTGCAGAGATTGTCTCGCCTTTTTTGCCTTTCATGGCATGAAGAGCTTTCATCGTCTCTCTGTGAGCTGTCTGGACATCCTTCCAGTATTTGTTGTAAACAGGCCAGAAAACCTGTGCTTCCTCAGAAGTTAAGTCCAACTCGGATGTGAAAAAGGCTATTTTTTCACTTTGAATCTTTTCATTTTTACTTTTTCCATTCTGTTCTGCCTTTTTCTCTTGAGAGAAAACCGGAATGGTCAGGATAAGTGTCAGTGCTAAAATAAGGAATCGTTTCATTATGAATTATTTAATAAGGTCGGCATAAATGTAGTGAATATCGGCAGAGGTAAGCTGTGAAGAGAGATATGTTACAATGTCTTCATCATCGGGAGCCGATTCATCGTAAGAGGATTGAAACAGGGTGTCTGCCTCGGCTATCTCAAGATAGTCAACGGTTGCCCTGTTGTAGTATTCATCTTCAAGAAGAGTGATGTAGGGTGAGACCTCTTCGTCTCCGGGGAGAGTGTGAGTCAAAGTCAGCACTCCGTAACCGAGACCGAATATAAGTGCAAAGGAGCACAACAGTCCGAAAGCGGGCTTGAAGTACTTCAGGAAGAGGCTTTCATGTACAGGTGCCTTTATGCGCTCCCTGACACTGTCTTCCATTTTGGCAAAATAACCTTCAGGAACGCTGAAGGCGTTTCTTTTTAAATCCGGGTTATCGAGTATGTTTTTAATTTCATCCATGATTATCCTTTAGACTATTGTTTTGCCAAAAAGTTTAATTCTTCCTTAATGCTTGCCTGTACTTTGTTGTATGCGTGATGATAAGAAGCCTTCAGGGCACCGACTGAAATATTGAGGATCTCGGAAATCTCTTCATATTTCAGTTCATCGAAATACCTCATGTTAAAGACGGCTTTTTGCTTCGGAGGAAGCTTTGCTATGGCTTTTTGCAAGGCAAGCTGCAGAGCATCTCCATTAAAGAATGGGTCCGCCTCCAACTTATTTGCTACGGCTTTGGAATTATCACTCAGCGAAAGGGTTGCTTTAATGTTTTGCCTTTTAAGAAAAGTAATACATTCGTTGGTGGCAATACGGTAGAGCCATGTATATAATTTTGCATCTTCGCGAAATGTGTCAAGAGCTTTCCACGCCTTAATAAAGGTATTCTGGAGCAGATCATCGGCATCGTCATGGTTACAGACCATTTTACGGATATGCCAATACAAACGCTCACCATACTTTCGCATAATGAGGTTAATGGCCTGCTGTTCCTCTCCGGAACGATATAGCTCTAATATTTCGCTATCTTCCATCTATGCTACAAAAGCTCCTTCACGGCTCTGACAATGTGGTCTGCATCAAGTCCGTAGGCTTGCATGAGCTGTGCAGGTTTACCACTCTGACCAAATAGATCATTGACCGCCACAAATCTCATTGGGACAGGATTATTTCTTACAAGCAGTCCGGCAATGGCTTCTCCTAAACCTCCTGCAATCAAATGCTCCTCTGCGCAGACTAATCGCCCTGTTTTAGAGACTGACGCCAAGATAGCGGCTTCATCCAAAGGCTTAATCGTATGAATATTCAAAAGATCCACCGAAATGCCCATATTTTCAAGCATTTCAGTAGCTTGGATTGCTTCCCAAACGAGATGTCCGGTTGCAATGATGCTCACCTGAGTGCCGCTGTTCAAATGCAGAGCTTTTCCAATCTCAAACTGCTGATTGTCCGGAGTGAAATTAGGGACTGAAGGTCTTCCGAATCTCAGATACACAGGGCCTGTGTATGCAGCTGCTGCTATGGTTGCAGCCTTAGTCTGATTATAATCGCAGGGGTTGATAACCGTCATGCCCGGCAACATACGCATCAGGCCTATGTCTTCCATTGTCTGGTGAGTTGCTCCATCCTCACCGAGAGTTATACCGGCGTGGGATGCTGCTATCTTGACGTTGGTATTGGAGTAGCAGACGGACTGCCTGATCTGATCATATACTCTTGCTGTCGCAAAATTTGCAAATGTGCCTGCAAAAGGGATATAGCCACTTATTGCGAGACCGGCAGCGACTCCAATCATATTTGCCTCGGCTATGCCGCTCTGAAAAAATCTTTCCGGGTGCTCTTTTGCAAAACTGTCCATCTTGAGCGAGCCGGTCAGGTCGGCGCAAAGCGCTACGACTTTAGGATTGGTCCGACCTAACTCTGCGAGTCCCGCTCCAAAGCCGGAGCGAGTATCTTTGTTTCCTGTATTAATATATTGTATCATGTTAGTAGTCTCCTATTGTTTCTTGAAGTTGTGATAAAGCCTGTTCACACTGCTCCTGCGATGGGTTTTTACCATGCCATTTGCAGGTGCCTGCCATAAAATCCACTCCGTGCCCCATCTCTGTCTTGAAAAGAATCATAACAGGCTTGCCCTTGCCGAGAAGATTATTTGCAATTGCGAAAGCCTCCTCAATAGAGGTAAAAGAGTGTCCTTCAGCCACGATAACTTCCCATCCGAAAGCCTGCCACTTGGCCGTAAGATCTCCGAGACTCTGGACCTCTTCCGTAGTGCCGTCAATCTGCTGTCCGTTCCAGTCTGTCATTGCGATCAGATTGTCTACTTTGTGGTGAACTGCGGATGCTGCAGCTTCCCAAACCTGTCCCTCTTCGCTTTCTCCGTCCCCAAGCAGGACGAAAATACGATTAGTATCACCGTTAAGTTTTTTGCCGAGGGCGGCACCAATTGCAACGGAAAGACCCTGTCCGAGACTTCCTGCGGCCTGATTTACCCCGGGCAGCCCCTTTCTGACGGAAGGGTGACCCTGAAGACGTGAGCCAAACAGTCGGAACGAGCCAAGCTCACTTACAGGGAAATAACCTCTGCGAGCGAGAATGCTGTAAAGGACGGGAGAAATATGTCCGGCAGAGAGAAAAAACATATCTGAATTTACTCCGCTGCGTTGCCATTTCTCCGGTACAATATTCATCTCCTTGAAAAACAGACAGGTCATGATGTCCGTGCTGCTCAATGAACCTCCCGGGTGTCCGGAAGCTGCTCCCGTAACCATACGGATGATATCGCGCCTCACTTGAGAGGCAATTTGTTCCAATGTATAAGTGGTAAGCATAATATTTGTAGAATTAAAGAACAAAGATAATCATTATCTTTGCCCCCATGAAAAACATTAGGAACTTTTGTATTATTGCGCACATAGACCACGGTAAAAGTACTCTGGCCGATAGATTGTTGGAAATGACAAATACTCTTGACGAAAGAGATATGGAAGCCCAGGTGCTCGATTCCATGGATTTGGAGAGGGAAAAGGGGATTACAATCAAGAGCCACGCCATCCAAATGGAGTACAATTATAAAGGTGAAAAGTATATTTTAAATCTGATTGACACCCCGGGTCACGTCGATTTTTCTTATGAGGTCTCTCGTGCTATTGCCTCTTGCGAAGGGGCATTGCTGGTGGTGGATGCCACACAGGGAATACAGGCACAGACCATATCCAACCTCTATCTTGCGATTGATCACAATCTTGAGATCATTCCCGTGCTCAATAAGATTGACATGGAGTCAGCCATGGTGGATGTGGTTAAGGATCAGGTGATAGACCTGATAGGGTGTGACGAGAGTGATATCTTACTTGCAAGTGCCAAGACAGGAGAAGGTGTCCCTGCTATTCTCGAGAGGATCGTTGAGAGAGTCCCCGCTCCGGCCGGAGATCCTGATGCACCGCTTCAGGCATTGATTTTCGACTCTGTGTTTAACTCTTTCAGAGGAATTATTGCATACTTCAAAGTGGCAAACGGCTCCATCAGAAAAGGTGACAAGGTGAAGTTTTTCAATACGGGAAAAGAATATGAAGCTGATGAGGTGGGTGTTTTGAAGATGAAGATGTGTCCGAGAGATGAGATTCCTACGGGAAGTGTAGGCTATATTATATCAGGTATAAAGACGGCTTCCGAGGTGAAAGTCGGTGATACCATTACACATGTAGAGAGACCGTGCAAAGAGCATATTGCCGGATTTGAAGAGGTTAAACCAATGCTTTTCGCCGGCGTCTATCCGGTTGAGGCTGATGAATATGAAGATTTGAGAGCCTCACTGGAAAAGTTGCAGTTAAACGACGCTTCATTAGTATTTGAGCCGGAGGCTTCTCTCGCGTTGGGCTTTGGCTTCAGATGCGGATTTTTGGGGTTGCTCCATTTGGAGATTATGCAGGAGAGACTTTACCGAGAGTTTGACATGGATGTCATTACTACCGTGCCAAACGTCTCATACAAGGTCTATACTACTCAGCATGAAGTGGTTGATGTACACAATCCGTCCGGTCTGCCGGCTCCGACTCTTATTGATTATATAGAGGAACCGTACATTAAGGCGCAGATTATCTCAAAAAGCGAGTATTTCGGTGTGATTATGAAGCTTTGTCTTGACAAGCGAGGCATACTGACAAGTCAGCATTTTCTTACGTCAGAAAGGGTAGAACTGACATACGAGATGCCTTTAGCGGAGATTGTCTTCGATTTTTACGATAAGTTGAAGTCCATATCAAAAGGATATGCCTCATTTGACTACCATATTATAGGATATAAGAAGGCAGACCTTGTGAAGCTTGATATTCTCCTTAATGGTGAGCAGGTAGATGCCCTCTCTTCTCTTATACACCGTGACCATGCATACGATTTCGGTCGCAGGATGTGTGAAAAGCTCAAAGAGCTGATACCGCGTCAGCAGTTTGAGATAGCCATTCAGGCTGCAATCGGGGCAAAAATCATCGCTCGAGAGACAGTCAAGGCAGTGCGTAAAGATGTGACGTCCAAGTGTTACGGCGGGGATATTACCCGTAAACGCAAACTGCTTGAGAAGCAGAAAAAAGGCAAGAAACGCATGCGCCAGGTTGGAAATGTGGAAGTTCCGCAGAGCGCCTTTATGGCCGTCCTGAAGCTCTAACATTTGCCGCGCATTGGAAGCACGAAAATGTCGAAATTAAAAATTGAAAGGCCGTGCAAAGATAATGCACAGCCTTTCGTCACTTAACCTAAGAGAAAACTAATTTGTAGTTTGTACTTAGACTATAAATAATCAATATGGTTTAATTTAATTTCAAGAAAAAATTCCTACCGCTCCCAAAACTGCCAAGGCAACAAGAGACATAAGCCATATTACAAACAAAACCAGGCCCGGTTTCCATTTAGGAGGCTTAAATCCAAAAGTCATCTGGATACCGCCGTACAAAAGACCAAGGAACGGAGTAAAGAAGGCGATCATTCCGACAATTTTAACAAGAAGAGGAGGAAGAGTTGCTATTACGGGAGAATAATCGGATATCCATTCACTTATACCGGCAATATCTAATTGAATATGGGCAACTTCAACACCAAACAGTGCAACGACCCCGGCCGTTAAGCCTACGGTACCTATGATTATGAGTATAACACCGATAATTATGCAGATAACTCTACCGAGCACCTTCCAAAAGTCCGCTTGGCCGATAGTTCTTGCCTTTTGTTCAACAACCTTTGCACCCTTTTCGATATTCTTTCCGATTTCGTCAAAAGTGCCGCTCTCTCCCTTCATCTCACATCTCTGTGAAACAGTTTTTGCCGGAGGCACAATTATCCACAAAACGAGGTATACTACCGGTACAAACCATGTTCCGAACCAGGGGACAGTGATAAAGCCAACGGACGAGAAGCAGCAGAAGATGACAACCCACAAGATTCTGACAAGCACGATATCCATATTAAAATAAGCTGCCAGACCGCTACAGACACCTCCTAAGATTTTGTGCTCAGGATTGCGGTAAAACTTCTTTTTTGTATTGTACCTATAACTCTTCGGTTCTTCCGTAGAGGACTCATCTTCAATAGTTTCAGGCTTTCCTAAGACGTCAATTATCTGCTCTATCATCCACACGGAAGCGACTCCGTCCTTACCACATTTTTCAAGAAGCAACTCCGCCATGCGCTCTTCGATCCCTTCCATAATCTCTGCACCTCCATCAGTTGACGAATAATAATTGTCCAACTCGGACAGATATTTTTTAACCATCTCATAAGCATCCTGCTCAAGGGTGAAAGCATATCTTCCTATGCTTACTTTTTCAACTTGTTTCATAGTTTATGCCTCCTATTTTTTTAACATTTCTATCGTATCCACCATCTCTTTCCAGGCATTGTCCATCTCTTCAAGTTGTGATCGACCCTTGTCTGTAATCATGTAGTACTTCCTTGGAGGACCCTGAGTAGATTCTTCCCAGCGGTAAGTAAGTAAACCCTGATTTTTTTGACGAATAAGCAGTGGATAGAGCGTGCCCTCCACGACTATCATATTTGCTCCCTTCAGTTCATCTATGAGAGAAGAGGCGTAGGCGTCTTTTTTGTTGAGAATACAGAGAATGCAATATTCAAGTACTCCCTTCCGCATTTGCGCCTTTACATTATCAATATTGTTTTCCATTATTATCTTTATTTTTTTTGTGAAAATTTACCCATATTTTCAGCTGTAACCGGCCAACCGCGCATTTCACACTTCTGTGCTGCAGTCACAGCCTTTGGAGCTACAATCCAAAATATGATATAAGCCCAGAAGCCTGCACTGCCCAAAAGTAGGGCGATGACAAAGAGGATTCGCACGAGGACAATGTCAATATTAAAGTATGCTGCAAGTCCGCTGCAAACACCGCCGATTATATTATTATCGGGATCACGATAAAATCTTTTTGTACCGGTTGCCTGGTACTGCTCTTTATTATCGTTTGTGCTGTAACCACCATCTCCGGCACTTCCGTCCGGCATTCCGAGTTGTGAGATCACCTTGTTGACAAGTGCGAGATTAACTACTTCCGATTTGGAGCCAAGCTCTTGCTCAAAT
Organism: Bacteroidales bacterium; assembly: GCA_028691975.1. GTDB lineage: Bacteria > Bacteroidota > Bacteroidia > Bacteroidales > UBA932 > Cacconaster. The sequence continues at coordinate 41,404 of JAQUYF010000002.1, forward strand.
AACTCGGCAATTCTCATCTCCAGATCATCCATCACTTCTTTTGTTTGACATCCCATGTGGGCCTTTGTCCTAAAGTTGTTGAGGTAGGCATCCAATTTACGATATGCATCCTCATCAATTGTAAAACTCCTTCCGCCGATCCCCACATTAATAACTTTTTTCATTTCCGTTTGTTTAATTGTTTAATAACTATCACTATTTATTGTTCCAAATAATTTGGTACTGCAAAGATATATATAATTTTTAATATCTTGTATCACAAAGTACTGAAATTTTAAAAAAAGTGTCGATTTTTTTTGCGACACTTTTCAACTCCTTAGCGTAATCTCCTAACTGTTACTCAGTTGGCTGTTGTGCCGGAATTGTGTTTGCAGGGAATTCCGGTTGGCCACTTGTCGGAGCAGTTTGTTCAATTTTCTCTTTAACCTGTGATTTGTGAGACTGTCTGCCCGGAACCACGAAAGTTGCAACAATACAGAGAGCCAAAACGGCAATTGCCAGACCCCAAGTCAATTTTTCGAGAAAATCTGCGGTTTGACGAACGCCCAAGGTCTGATTGCCGGCTGCAAAGTTTGCTGCCAGTCCACCACCTTTTGAATTCTGTACTAAGACAACAAGAGTTAATAGAATACTCGCGATTACTATAATGATAGAGATAGTTATATACGCTGCTTGCATAATTATTTTAATTTATTTTTTATTTCTCTAATAGGGAGTGCAAAGTAAGTACTTTTTTCCGGATATAACAAAATTAGTTTTTTATAAACATCTAATGCTCTTTGATAACACTCCTGTTTGGCATATACTTTTGCAAGAGTTTCGGTTACGAATTCGTCACACTCCTCACGTGCCGTATCGGATGTACCGGAGAGTGCTTCAATTCCCGATTCTCGAGATATGGCATTTAGCGTAGCGTTGATAGGGGAGAAGATATTCATCTTTTGAAGTACCACTCCTTCCTGTTCCAGTTGCTTGAAATCATCCTGACCAAAATAGTCCCCGCCCACAACATGATATTGCGGTTGCGGTTTGGTCTGAACCGGAGCCGGCTTTTCCTGTTGTTTGAGAACAGCTTTGATAAACATTTTTTTAGAGAGAAGATGTATTCCCGCCTCACTTACGGCTGCGCGAAGACTCTCTTCCGACTGCATTGTCATACGGGAAATGTACTCTTGTCTGGCAAGAGAGAACCATGGATAATTTTCCAGCAATTGTTCCAGGTCGGAGTTAGTGAGACTGTTTATTTCCATTGTATTACATTTACCAATTTGCTACGGTAGCATTGAATATATCTTCAACCAATTTTTCAATAATCGTGTCGCACAAGGTTGCCTCGACTTCATCCAGAGAACGCTCGGAATTGTAATCTTCATAAGCGGCAAAGGATTGTTCGAAATTTTCTTCAGGATACTTTTCATTTACAAACTTCACCTTCACAGTGATTGTAAGCCTGTTTTGTGCTGCGACCTCATCAGCAGTAATAGCAGTTGCCCTGACATCATAAGACTCAACAGTTGCCGTGACATTCAGGTCTCCGACATCTTCTACCTGCTCAAGATTGGTCAATTTGCGGTACTTATCGTTAAGAGCTTCAGTTAAAGAGTTGGCTAAGGTAGGATTAACCTTGAGGGCTTTATTAACTACAGGCTCAATGCAGATGGTTTTGACATCCGACTTAATGGATGTTCCGCTGAAAGAATAGAGCCAGCATCCGCTAACGGTACAAAGCGTTAATAATATGCCTATCGTATATATACAAATTCTCTTCATCAGTCAATTCCCAGTTCTTTAATCTTTCTGTACAGAGTCCTTTCGGAAATGCCCAGCTCCTCTGCTGCAGCTTTTCTCTTTCCCCCGTGCTTTTCGAGTGCCTTTTTAATTAAATCCGCATTTACCTCCTGGATAGAGAAGTGATCTACCTCTTTTATGTCTTCAGGCTTGATCAGGAGAGGATTAACCAAACTTGTTTGTGACGAGGAGTCATCCTGTACCTCGCCTTCTCCCATTTGAGCTTTCAGATCATCCACGTCTTTTCGCAGCTGAAACAATATCTTGAAAATAATGTCTCTGTCACCCGTATAATCGGCATTGGCGTGGGCGTCTGCCGTTCTGACAGGAAGTTTGTCGGCTCTGTCCAAAGGCAGATATTTTTTCAGGACTTCAGCTGAAATCAGTCTTTCGTGCTCCAGCACGGAAATCTGTTCGGCAACACTCTTGAGTTGACGCACGTTGCCCGGCCACCTGTAAGACTCCAGCACCTCCTGAGCGAGAGGATTGAGTTTAATGACGGGCATCATATATTTATCGGCGAAGTCAAGAGCAAATTTTCTGAAAAGCAAATAGATATCCTCTTTTCTGTCACGCAGTGGCGGCATCATTATGGGAACGGTATTCAGTCGGTAATACAGGTCTTCCCTGAAACGCCCCATCTCGATGGCATGCATCAGGTTGATATTTGTGGCAGCAATCACCCTTACATCAGTTTTCTGAACCTTTGAAGAACCTACTTTCAGAAATTCTCCGGTTTGAAGCACTCTTAACAGCCTGACTTGAGTAGAGAGTGGCAATTCGGCAACTTCATCAAGAAACAGTGTACCACCGTCGGCCTCTTCAAAATATCCCTTTCTTGTCTCCAGGGCACCGGTGAAAGATCCCTTCTCATGTCCAAAAAGTTCGGAATCTATTGTCCCTTCAGGAATGGCCCCACAATTAACTGCAATATATACTCCGTGCTTTCTCGGACTGTTTTGATGGATAATCTGCGGAATGACTTCTTTTCCCACGCCACTTTCTCCCGTTACAAGGACGGAAAGATCCGTGCCGGCAACCTGGCGTGCAATCTCTAAAGCCCTGTTAAGCTCAGGGTTGTCGCCAATAATATCAAAGCGTTGTTTTATCTGTACTAAATCCATATTATGCAAAGTTAAAAATATTTTTATCTAATAAATAATTTAGCACTATATTTGCAGACTATGAGGTGAAAAATCACTAACTAATAATAAATTAACAAAACAAACTCATATTATTTATGAAAAAGAATCTAATTAAAGTGTTGTTCTTAGCGGTTGCTACATTTGCTTTGGTCTCATGCGACAATCCTGCTAAGATGGCTGAAGCCGCTGATCAGGTTAAAATTACTTGCAATCCTGAAGTTCTTGAAGTTATCGCCGGTAATATCGACGCAAAAGTTGATGTTACTTTTCCTGCAGAATACTTTCACCCTAAGGCTGTTCTCCAAGTTGTTCCTGTCTTGATTTACAACGGTGGAGAGGTTCAGGGAACACCATTTGTATATCAAGGTGAGAAAGTTACCGAAAATTATAAGACTGTTACCAAAGACGGTGCTACAATCAGCGAAAGAGTACATTTTGCTTATGTGCCGGGTATGGAAAAGTCTGAACTCGTTGCTCGTGCAAAAGTTGTTTACAAGGGTAAAGATTTTGAATTTCCTGCAGACATTAAAATTGCAGACGGTGCCAATACTACATATATGCTGGTTGAGGCTTCCGGTGAATATGAAATGATGAAAGACAACTATCAGGAGACTATCCCTGAAACTGTTGAAGCTCAGATTCTTTATCTGATCAACAGCTCTACAGTACGTCCTTCAGAGGTTAAATCATCCGATATTAAGGCTTTTGAGCAGTCTTTGAAAGACCTTGCAAAAGATGACCGTAGAGAGGTTAAGGGTACAGAAATCGTTGCTTATGCTTCTCCTGACGGAGCCGTTAACTTGAATGACAAACTTTCTGCAAATCGTGAAAAATCGGCAGAAAAAGCTTTCGATAAGATCACCAAGAAGCTGAATGCCGGTGAAGTATCTACAAAGAGTATCGGTGAAGACTGGGAAGGTTTCCAGGAATTGGTTAACAATTCAACTATTGAAGACAAAGAGCTTATCATTCGCGTTCTTTCTATGTATAGCGATCCTAACGTTCGTGAAAGAGAGATTAAGAATATGTCTGCAGTATATCAGTCACTCGCTAAAAACATTCTTCCTGAATTGCGTCGTGCAAGATTTATTACCAACGTTGAATATACAAACTATACTGCTGAGGAATTGACAGGATTGGTTGAAAACAATATCGACGTGCTTGATGAAGAGGCTCTTCTTCGTGCAGCTACACTGGTTAAAGACAATGCTGCCAAACTGAATATATACAACAAGGCTATTAACAAATACAACAGTGACCGTGCCAAGTACAATGCAGCCGTTGTTAAGCTTAACGAAGGCAAAAATGATGAAGCTAAGGCACTTTTGGAGAAGATGGAGAAGCAGAATTGCTATTACAAAAACGCAATGGGTGTAATCGCAATGCGCAAAGGGAATAACGAAGAAGCAGCTAACTTCTTTGCAAACTCACACCGTCCACAAGCTAAAACCAATGCAGCCGTTCTTGATATCCTTAACGGTAAATATACCGATGCCGCTGCCAAACTTGAAGGTACAGGTACCGAAAATGAAGGTCTTGCCATGATTTTGACTAATCAGCTTGATAAAGCATCTGCAGCTATTAAGTGCAAATGTCCTCACGCTTCTTACCAGAGAGCGATTATCGCAGCTCGTAAGGGTGACGCTCAGACAGCTAAGGCAGAGATCGAAAAAGCAGCTAAGAGAGCTGATTATGCAAAGAGAATCGAAACCGACGTTGAATTTGCTAAAGTTAGATAATCTCAATAGATTATAAATTTTAAGAGGGCGACTAAAATCTACTTTTAGTCGCCCTCTTGCTTCTATGCCGAAATAAGTTAGTATTCCATTTCATTCAGTCTCACATTCAATTCCGCAATCTTTTCAATCAATTGTTCGAACGGCAACGATTCACCGTATATCATCGTTTCGCGCATTGCCTCGTAATCTTTTCGCCACGAATCAATAATATCATCAGGTGGCACAATGCTGATTGTTTGTGGGCGTAACGTGTCGTAATCAAAACCCTTTAGCCCTATAAATGTGCGGCGATGCTCAATAACTGACAAATATAAATTTTTATCCGCAATAGCGTGCCCGGCGTATGGTGAATCCATAATCTTGGCGATGTCGTAAAGATGTCTTGACATTCGTTCCGTGCGAATCCGGTTGTGCGGTTTGGCAAACTCTTCGTGCAGTAAACAAATCTTCTCAATGAAGGTCCGTTCGACCACTACCGTACTCACATTGAATGACGGCTCTGCAAAAGGTGCGCCTTTGTAAACAGAATCTATCATTGAACATAAAGCAACCTCGGTTGTCTGTTCTTTCATTGAGCGCCCTCCAACTTCTATAATTACTGTACGCTTAATATACGGCAAGTCATCAAAAATAGAATTATATTGTACTTCGATCATTTCAGGGTCGGTAGTTGATACGGGTGTTATATTTACCGATACGTTGAACTTGTTGGCATCTATTCCCTGTGTAATCATCTCTTGTTTCAAATCGAATTGTAACCGTTCACGGACAAATGAACACGATGCACGGCGCAACTTGTCGCTAATTTGCGTTTTTGTCAATACACCATCGAATCCAAGAAACTCCCTGTTTACCGCAATATCCACGTCCTCTGAAAAGCGGTCTATCAACGACCAGCATTTACTCAAACTTGTACCGCCCTTGAATGACAGACTGTCGGAATATGGCAGCGCAAATAACGCTCTTAATGCGGCTGTTACCCACCAGTCTTTTTCAATAATCTGCCTGTTAAGACCCAACTCAGATTGTACACGATGGCAGATATCCCGTCTGTCCGATATGCTTAAATCTATATATTTCATCATGAAGCTAATGTTTTGCGTACCCAAACAGGCGCTAATTGAATATCGTGATAATAGTCTTCATGCGATATGGTTTGCAAGTGCTTCTTCAAAATAGCAATTTGCTCGGCAGTAACATTCTCTTGGCCTATCTCACGCAGTGCCGCGACAAGCATCATCATCATTTCTGACTTGAAGGCGAAACTGCGCATTTCGGATGTGTGCTTAAACAGTATGCCCTTGCCTTTACCGATAGAGATTCTGCGTGCAGAACCGTCGGTAACAAACACAACATTTGCAGGAACCTGTGTAGACAGTCCCAATATGTTCAGTACATAGGCACCGGTTGGCATAATACGTACTTTGTCGCGTTTTGCCACAGCGTTTGCAATGTCCTCAATACTTGGCTGTATGATACCGCTTACCCATTGGGTGTCAATCTTTGGATAGCAATATATCCCATGGGCAACACGTATTACAACTCCGACTTTGCATAAGCGCATTAAGGCAATGCGCACTGCTTCCGAGGACCCTATATCTGTAAAATCATCAGGAAATAGAATTGCTCCACGGTCCATTCTTCGTATTCTGTCTTCAATTTGATTATAAATGCTTTGCATAGATTACTTCGTTAAAAATCAGTAACAAATATATGAAAAATTTGTTACTAAATAAATTGTGTGACAACTATAATACCACTTTTCCGGTTAGTTACTGTATTTTGAAGGTGATATTCCAAGCAACAGTTTCACGTAGCGGATGAAGTGCGACAGCCGATTGTCGTTATGCTTTGCCAAATTCTTTCAGGACAGGTTCATAGATAGACCAAACTTCGCGGTGCTCTTCATAAAACTCTCTGATTGTCTTTTTGTTGTAGCTGTTACGGCTTTCCGTATCGGCTCCGGAGCGGATCAACAGTCTGAATATCCGCTGGAAATCCTCTGTCATTTCCGGTGTCATTCTGAGCCCCGGAAAGGGTTTCCCTGTCAGCGGATTAATGCTTGGGCAGAGGTAGCATGCCTGACTCAGTGCTTCACTGAGGGCATTGTCGTTGTAATTGTTTACTCCGTTTACGTTTGCGCCCATGCGTATCATCCTTTCGAGCAGTGCGTAGGAGCGGTCGGCATCTTCTTTCGTATGCTTCCATGCAAACGCAATGTTGTCCGGATCGTCAGGGTCAACACATCCGTATCTTCTTGAGTTCCAAAGGGCTACACTAACAGCGTCGTGCAGCACGGGATGTGCCTGCGCTATATGCAGATCTGCGGATTCCATGAAATTGACATCTGCCCCGTGATCAAGCAAAAAATCGACGATGTCCCGATGCCAATTTGTGCACAGGCTGACTTGCAGTGGGGACATACCTTTTGTATCTACGGGCTTTTTAGGGGCAACAGCGTTCACAAGTGACGGCTCTTTGCCAATCATCGCCTTTACTTCGGCAAGATTGTCCTCTTTTATAAGTGTGAAGATATCCATTCTTTTTCTAATTCTAAAAGAACGATTCGGTGTCACTGATGACAATGATTTCCGCACCGGAATTAAAGGCCGTGGCAATCTCATCTCCACCGTTTGATATTGAGCAGCGGCAACTTGTAGGTCCCGTTACCTCTTTAACCTTTAACTTACCCAGCTTCTTACGAGACTCAATTCCGTTCATGTTGATAATAGAATAGACGTAAAAATAGTCCCCTTTACATACACCGATCTCTTCACCGCAACTTAGAAACAGGTCCTGAAGCTTACCTTTTTTGTTAAATTCGCCGAGTTGAAGGATAGAAGTTGTGTATTTGAAGTTATCATCAATATACGAATTTATATATGAATAAAGGCTGTAAACGACACTCTGTTCGGCAGATTCAATCGAAGGATTGGAAGTGCTGTCAAGACGGATAGTTCGAACGTAGAGATCCGACAACGCCACACAGTCGTAACAGTAGAGTGTAAATTCCACCGTTGCACTGAATCTCTCTTTTTTATCTTCATTAACAACGACATCCGTTGCATAGTAGGATATATATACCGTCATATAGTAGCGTGCATTTTCAAACTCGGCCATGATATTTTCCCTTCTGGAAAGATCATAAGGGGTTGACGGCTTTTTGGATCGTGTATAATACAGGGAAGGAAACACAAATTCCGGACGGCCATAACCATAGTCGGCGACATCTATCACATTGAGTCTGTCTTTTCGTGCAAAGTCTTGAATAAAATGTTTTCTCAAATATTCAAAAAAGCCTAAAGATAGATTTGGAACACCCGTAAAGTTGTCAATGACAATGGTTTCTCTCTGTGGAATAAGCAGATTATGTTGAACTGCTGTCTGCTGCTCCTCCGTCTGTTCGGCTTGTGGGTCTTGTGCCACAAGGGTGAAGGCAAAGGATATAGACAGGATCAGTAATAGAGCAAATTTTTTCATAACAGTACTTCTTTTAAGTTTAAGTGAACAAAGTTACAATTATTTGTAAATAATTACCTACATTTGCGACGTGATTTTGGTCAAGGGAATCCGGTGCAAATCCGGAACTATACCCGTAGCTGTTAATTCCACTATCTCCAAGCATTCTAAGCCACTGTCTGTCAAAGATGGGAAGGCGCTTAAAGAGGGAAATGAGTCAGAAGACCTGCCAAGATTAATTATTAATTAGAACTCTCGGGGTGAAGGGTTCATAATTGTAGAGTTTAATGCGCTTATTTTCTTGGAAAGGAGTCTTTGCGACGGCAGTGGGTCTGTTTCTGTCGGCGGCTGTGTTTGCGCAGAGCGAGGATACCGTCATTGTCCGTACTCTTGATGAGTCTCGGGTAGTGGCTACGGCAAAGCCTTCTTCTACTCTGCAAACAACTTTGGTCCAAGCTGTTGATCATTCTGACATAGAACGACTCGGGATGCATGAGCTTTTCGAGGCGGTAAGAAGTTTCGCGGGGGTGAATATCAGGGATTATGGAGGAATTGGAGGCATCAAGACGGTCTCTATCAGAAGTTTAGGCTCTCAACATACGGCTGTCTCTTATGACGGCCTGGCTATTTCCAATGTCCAGAGTGGACAGGTTGACCTCAGTAGATTTTCGCTTGACAATATAGAGCAAGTCTCCCTCTCTATCGGTCAATCGGACAATATATTCCAGACAGCAAGGCTTTTTGCTTCGGCGGGGGCTTTGGAAATTAAGACAGTGCGTCCTCAATTTGATGATGCTCCTGTTAACATTGCCATGAAAATGAGGTTCGCTTCATTCGGGACATATAATCCATATTTAATGTATCAGCAGAGGCTTGGCCGCAAATGGGCCATGAGCATCAATGGAGATTGGCTGACATCTAAAGGGGAATATCCTTTTGTTCAGCAGAATGGCTCGGCGACAACAACACTCATTCGAAAGAATGGGGATGTGAATAATGTCAGGGGGGATGTAAATCTTTACGGAGACTTCGGCAGAAAAGGCACTCTTACTCTGAAGGGCAATTACTACTATTCGGAGCGCGGTCTGCCTGGTTCAGTAGTCCTTTATAATGAGGATGCAAGAGAACGTTTGTGGGACAGAAATGCCTTTGCGCAAGCCAGATACGAGGTCTCTCTCGGCGAGAAATGGGCATTGCAGAGCAGTCTGAAGTACAGCTATGCGTGGAACAGATATATGGATTTCAATGAAAAATATGCAGGCGGGCAGGTGGAGGATCTGTACACTCAGCACGAGTATTACGGCTCGGTTGCCACTCGATATCAATTGTCTGAAAAGATTCATTTTACTTTGGCTGAAGATCTGTTTCTAAACACATTGGACTCATCCATACCTGAATGTCCATTCCCCTCAAGGTGGACATCTCTGACAGCACTGGCAGGACAGTACAAAGACGCGAGACTTACTCTGACAGGAAGTTTATTGGGAACCATGACTTCCGAAAAAGTCAAAACAGGGACAGCAGCTCCCTCACGGCAACGCCTCTCACCAGCCCTCAGTTTGTCTTATAAAATATTTTCCGACAGGAATATAAGAGTCAGAGTATCCTATAAAAATGTATATCGTATCCCTACATTTAATGACCTGTATTACAACCGTGTCGGGAATGTCAATCTGAAACCGGAACGGGCATCACAATACAATCTCGGCGTAACCTGGAGCGGGCAGGCAGTTGTAATAGATTATGCGAACATTAGCGTGGATGGCTATTATAATAGAGTGAAAGACAAGATAGTCGCTATCCCTACACTATTTATCTGGAAGATGATGAATATGGGAGAGGTAGCAATTGCCGGTACGGACATCAATCTATCTGCAACGAAACGGTTTGGATCAGATATGGAACTGATTCTATCCGGCAACTATTCCTATCAATATGCGGTAAATGTATCGGATCCCGAATCAAAGACATATAAACATCAGATACCTTATACGCCGCGTCATTCAGGTAATGTAAATCTCTCATGGATAAACAGATGGGTGAATGTGGGATATCTGCTTACAATGGTGGGAGACAGATATGCTTTGCCACAAAATATTGAGGCGAACAGAATAGACGGCTATGCGGAACACACGTTCTCATTCAACCGTACTTTTGAGTTTTGGGGCATTGATTTGCGGCTGCAGGCAGAGGTTATCAATCTGACCGACTGCATGTACGATGTGATTCAGTACTACCCGATGCCGGGAAGGAATTACAGATTGACAATACAAATTAAATTTTAAAGCATAAATTTATGAAGAAAACCTTTTTATTAACAGCTATGATTTGCGCAAGCATTCTATTTGTTTCTTGTGAAAAAGAACCTAACATTGACCCTGAAGTTCCTGAAGCTACAACGGGTGTTTTTGTACTCAACAGCGGCAACTTCGGTTCAAATGATGCTTCTTTGGCACAGTACAATCCCGACACTAAAGTCGTCACTTACGGAGTGTTCCAATCGGTAAATGGACAGAAATTGGGAGATACCGCTCAGGATATGCTTATTTACGGCAGTAAAATGTATATTGCCGTTTACAATTCGGGTGTTATTTTTGTGACCGACCGCTCAGGAAAGATATTGAAAGAGATTAAGGAAGAGGGACGTTCGCCACGATACTTTACTACATACAAGGGCAATGTCTTTGTTACATATTACGAAGGCTATCTTGCCAAAATTGACACAACATCTCTCTCTGTAATGGCTTCCGTTAAGGTAGGAGACAATCCTGAGCAGGTAAAAGCCGCCAACGGCAAACTTTATGTTGCAAATTCAGGCGGGATGCATTACCCGAATTACGGCAAGACGGTATCTGTAGTCAATCCTGCAGTAATGGCCGTAACCAAAACCTTGTCGGTTGTTGATAATCCGGCTAATATTGAAGTTGACAGTAAGGGAGATGTTTATTTAGTATCACTTGGCAATTATGCGGATATCTTAGGTACATTGCAAAAAATAGATTCTCAAACAGATGTGGTAACAACGGTTAGCAACCTTCCTGTGTCATTTATCACAATGGGATTGAATGACAAAATATATTTTGTCAGCTCTCAATATGATGCTTCATGGAATCTGATTGCCGATTACTATGTATATGACGCTCTCACCGAAACGGTCACAGGTAAGTTTATTACCGATGGTACATCTGTTTCCGGCCCATATTCAATAACTGCCGATCCTGTAACCGGCAATGTGTATTTGGGAACATCGGATTATGTTTCCACAGGAGATATGTATATCTTCTCTGCAAACGGAGTACTGATTAACAAGTTTGACACCGGCGGAATCAACCCGATAGGTTGTTATTTTGTAACAAATAAGTAGCAATTTGAAACAGAAATGCATTAAAATAGTTTTTTGGGTAGTTGCGGTTATTCTCGGTTCCTGCTCCGGCGGGGGCCGGGAATCAACCGTTTTGCAACCTCTGAAACAGGATAGTCTCTACTATGCAAGGGGCCTACAGATAGCTTATTATCAGGACTATACAAAAGTAGACATAAGGGATCCATGGGATACTTCAAAGATAAGAGACAGTTACATTCTGGTTGACAGGCAAAAACAACTTCCTGAGGGACTGCCTGAAGGGATCGTCATTAGAACTCCACTTGAACGGGTGGCTTCTTATACTTCTGTACATGTTTCAGTACTGGAACAATTAAGATCTTTGGATGTTGTTGTAGGAGTTTGTGAACCACAGTACGTCACATCTAAAGAGGTTCTCGAGAGAATAGCTTCAGGCCGTATAGCCAATATAGGAGAGGCAACTGCTCCCAATTTAGAAAGAATCATTGACCTGCATTGTGATGCAATCATCGCTTCGCCCTATGAAAACAGCGGTTACGGCGCTGCCGAAAAGTTGGGAATACCGATAATCGAGGCTGCCGATTATATGGAAAATCATCCGTTGGGAAGGACTGAATGGGTGCGTTTCTTCGGTCTGCTTGTGGGAAAGAGAGAGTTGGCAGATTCCCTTTTTTTTGCCACAATGAACAGATACAATGAATTGAAACGTAAAGCAGAAGCCATACTGGAGAAGCCTACAGTGCTGCTTGAAAGAAAGTATGGCTCCTCGTGGCTTATCCCTCCGGGAGACAGTTATGTAGCCACAATGCACAAAGATGCGGGAGGTGATTACATCTTCAAAGATCATACGGGGGCTGAAAGCACCCCAATCTCAATAGAGATTGTGATAGATAAGGCCATCCATGCGGACTATTGGCTTTTTAAGGAGAGTTCAAGCGGTGGAACCACCTATGAAGAATTGGGAAGAGATACTCCGATTTATAAAAATTTCGACGCCTTCAAAAATAGAAAAATCTATATCTGCTGTACAGTGGGAACTCCTTACTATGATGATATTACGATCCATCCGGACTGGATATTGGGAGACTTTATTCACATTTATCATCCGGAGCTTTTACCGGATTATCAGCCGAGGTACTATTTCAAGCTTGAGTAGATACTGCCTTGCGGATTAATTTTAAGGTTGAAATACCTTTCGAAAGCACCATCGGCAATCAGTTCCTGAGGGGAGCCGCAAGTTAACGGATCCTGCGAGTTGAGAAGCCAGATGAGGTCCGAGGTTCTGAGGGCAAGGTCCAGGTCATGAGTGGATAGGAGAATAGATTTCCCCTGATTATGAGCGAGATTGCCAAGTAGTTGCATGGTCTCTATCTTGCTCGACACGTCCAAAAATGCGGTTGGCTCGTCCAATATTATTATCGGACACTCCTGAGCGAGTGCTTTGGCGATAAATGCTTTCTGTCGCTCACCATCGCTCAATTCGGCTATATATCTGTCTGCCTTGTCTATAATACCCACTGCGTCAAGAGATTGAGCTATAACCGAGTGGTCTTTTTCTTTTAACTGCCCGAAAAAATCGGTATGCGGATATCTGCCCAGTGAGACAAGTTCATAGACGGAAATGCCTCCGGCTGAAGTTTTTTCCGTCAGGACAACCCCTACAAGTGTAGAAAGTTCACCTCGAGAATAGGAGGAGAGAGGTCTTCCCTTCAATAATATTTCTCCGCCAAGCGGCTTCTGAAAACCGCATAATGTCTTAAGCAGAGTAGATTTGCCGCAGCCGTTGAGCCCGAGCAGGCAAGTCACTTCTCCTGCATGGAGACGTAGATCCAAAGAGGCGTGTACAACCTTCCTTTTACCCCGTGTGAGGGGATATCCTATCGAAAGATTTTGCGCAGCAATGGTAATCTCTTTGCTCATGATCAGTTAAAATATTGAATATTCTTGCGGTTGACGATAACGTAAATTATAATAGGCGCTCCGATAATAGGAGTGATGGCGTTTAGAGGAAGGATGGCGTTGCTGCCGGGTATAATGGTAAGCATATTGCACAGCAGTGCGATGCAGCTGCCTGAAAGGATGGTAACAGGAACGAGCTGTTTATGGTTTGAGGTGCCAAGCAGCAGCCTTGCTATATGAGGTACGGCCAGGCCGACAAATGAGATTGGGCCGCAAAATGCGGTAGTCGCAGCTGTCAGAACCCCTGTGCAGAGCAGGATGATAATACGTGTCCTCTTAATCTTGACGCCAAGATTTGATGCATAATAATCACCCAAAAGGAGGGCGTTTAACGGCTTAATCAGTAAAAGAGAGACAATGATTCCCGCAATGGCAAAAGAGGCGAAATATGGCAGTTTTTCAACAGAAACACCGGAAAAATCTCCCATTCCCCACATAACATATTGATGGACTTTGTCCGCAGAGGCGTGATAGTTGAGTATAGAGATGACGGAGGAGGCGAGATAACCTATCATAATGCCGATAATCAGAAGCATTACGTTGCTGTGTACTTTCCTTGAAAAGAGAATAATGACAATAAGTACAACAAAGGCTCCCACAAAAGCTGCAAAAATAGTTGTCAGATAGCTTCCGGCCGAGAAATAAATCATGACCAGCGCGACCCCCAGATTTGCACCGTCGCTGATACCGAGGATGGATGGGCCTGCAAGTGGATTTTTGAACAGAGTTTGAAGTAACAGACCACTGACCGCAAGGGATGCACCGGCAAGGATGGCTGTGATCGCCTGAGGCAGACGGGACTGGAGTACAATTTGTGTCCATGTCGCTTTCTCGGAGGCTCCGCCACCAAAAAGAATGTTAAAAACCGAACGCAGCGGAATCTGCACTGCGCCATACACAAGATTGCCTGCGAAAAGCAGCAGGACACAGAGAATCAAAACAGTGTATGTAGCGGTGTGTTTACGCATATCATTGCCAATAATTTGTCAAAAGTGCTTTTGTCGGAACTTATAAGTAATGTCGGTCATTGAGCCGTCTGCGGCCACACAATATAAACGCTGATTAGTAGTGGGGCTCTTCAATCCTCCAAGCTCTTCGACATAGTTGCCTATCTTGACAAAATCAAACGGAGAGGTATTGAAATTCTCAGGAAAAACTTCAGCTCCCGAATACCATGCGGTTTTGACAGCGTATCTCTTTTTGATAAACAGGGCAAGCCGCATAACTTCATACGGATTGGCGTCTCCACCCATAAAACAGAAACAGGTGATATCTGCTCCGTATCTGTCAAACAAAGCGGAGATAGAGCGTTCGTCCAAAGGGTCACCGATATCCTGCCTCAAGTGGGCACTGTGACATCCCGGACAGTTGTTTGGGCATCCTGTAATATTGACGGCAAGGGTTACTTCATCCGGTATTTCCTGAAAGACAATATCGTAATTATAGTACTTTAACATTAACTGACTTTCTCATAATATCGTCTGGCAGCTTCTTTCTGTCGTGCCTCCGAGAAGCTGCTGACGCGTTTCATATAACCGATAACACGTGTAAGATAATCGATGTTGTGGCTATGGCATTTAGGGCACTCTTTGAGATACCTCTTGTCAATATTTCCGCAGTCGTTGCAAATGGTGTTAGGGATATTGAAAGTAAAGTAGTTACACCCTTCTTTTGCGGCTACCCGCAAAATTTGGCGGTACTGATCTTTACTCAAATGCTCTTCCAAATTCATGTGGAGAGCGGATCCGCCTGTCAGATGCTCAATATATTTACTGCCATGCAAACGGAACTTATCCAGAATGTTGAGGGATTCATCTTCTACGATGTAGAAATAACTGTTGTAGCAGTCACGAGGCACAAAATAGCCATCCTCCCGATCCCATTTGGCGTGCTTAACACCCACGTTTTCGGCAGGAATCATCTCACAGTTAAACATTACGTCTTTAGTCCTGTACTTTTTGTTGTAGGTCTCGACGAGTCCGAGTACACTCTGTACAAATTTGGTGTAATCCTCGTTGTCCGTAATCCTGATTCCCAAAAATTCGGCAGATTCTACAAGTCCGTTAACTCCTATGGTCAGATATTGACGGCTCATATTAATATACCCTGCATCAAACAGAGGAAGCATACCTTTTCTGCAAAGGTCCTTGAGATTTTCGTTGTATGCAAGCTGCACTTTGTGTACCAGGTCGACAATTTCCTCAAGATACTGTAAGTATGGAATATGCTCTTTGACGGCAAATTGTATGCATCGGTTGAGGTTGATGGTCAATACACTCTTGCTGCCCGTGGATACACCTCCGGCTCCAAGCGTATAACTGAACCCGTTGTCCTGAATCTCGTTGCGCAAGCGGCAGCAGCTACTCAGCGAGTCGGCATTGTCACTCATATAAGTAAAGAAAGAGTGGCCCTCAGAGTACATTTGAGCGGTAAAGTCTCCGTATTCCTTATCTTTAACATCACCATCTTTGGTCAGTAGAGCCATTGTCTCAACAGGGAATGTCAGTAAAGACTTTGTTCTCTCTTTGTTGAACCATTTCATGAAACGCTTCTGTAGCCATGAAAGTGAATCCCAATGAGGTTTGCTTCCGTCAGGGAACACAAATTCTCCGAAGAGACTTTCAAAGTAGTAGCGGTCATAATATGCTATATTCCAAAACACTGCCTGAAAGTTACGCGCACCTGTAGGTTGGTTGATGGAGTAAACAATCTGTTCAAAGCAGTCGGTGATAACTTTATCGATAGTTCTGTGTTTGTTGGACAGATCAACGACCTTATCGGCCTCTTTATAATACTCGTTGCCATACTCCAGCCCCACAAAGTAATTCATATACATCAAAAATTCCGGAGTGGCACAGGCACCGCTAAGCATACTCGACACGATGAAGACCAGGTTGACGAAGCCACCGCAGAAAGACTTGAGGTTGGTCGGTTTTGTGGAATTGCCGCCTACTGAAATGGTTCCATTCAAAAGCCATGGATACATCGTAATACTTGCACAGTAGTTGGCAAGACTTGTCTCGTCATTTTTATAGATAAAATGTGAGGTCAGATAGTTGATATATTTATCCGACAACTCCTTTCCAAACATATCTTTAATTCTGTCCGTAAGCATACGTCTGTTGAGGCGGATAAAGTTGGCCTTTGGAAGCTCCCCGATAAGAGTAGCAATATTTTTCTGCTCAACATTGGCATTTGCATCATACTTACTGCCGGAGGCAGGATTGGATGCATTACAGTAATTCATCAAAAAGTTGAGTCGATCTCTTACTTCGCGATCTTCCAGGTGGCGCTGTCTGTAGAGCATGAAAGACTTCGCAACTGCAAAGTATCGTTCTGACATAAGTGAAACTTCTATCTGATTTTGAATCTCCTCTACATGCATTCCTGAGGAAATACTTACACGGCTCAAGATGCCTGTGATGATCTCCTCCGTAGCGAAAGTGCCGGAGGCTAAAAAGGCTTTCCTTATGGCATTTTTTATCTTGTCGATAGAAAACGGGACTCTCTTGCCGTCTCTTTTAATGATGTACAGTTCTGTGCTTTCCATATTAACAATCGATTAGTTATAGTACAAACACCCATACAGGCCTCATTTTGAGGGCCAATGCCCCAAGTAAATGAAACTTGATATAAGGTTAAATCCCAACAAAGTTAAAAGCAGACTGCCTGAAATATGTAGATAAAATTTTTAAGTTATCAACAGGTTATGAGCAATTGCGGCGAGATAGCTTTCTGAGTGATATTTGCACAATCTCGAAGAGGTTGCTACCTTTGCCGCCGATGATAGATAATTTTGAAGAACTCGGGCTCAACCCCGAATTGGTTAGTGCTGTGACGGAGCTTGGATTTGAAAAGCCTACTCCTGTCCAGGAAACGGTGATTCCCAAGCAATTGGATGAAGATGGAGATATTGTATGCCTTGCCCAGACAGGTACTGGTAAAACGGCGGCATTCGGACTTCCTCTGATTCAGACGATGAATCAGGACTCTTTGGATACTCAGGTTTTGATTTTGTGTCCAACTCGTGAACTCTGCCGTCAGATCTCCGATGATCTGAACAGCTATGCAAAATATTCCAAAGGCTTTAAATTGGTTGCGGTCTATGGCGGCAGCAATATTGAACAGCAGATAAGAAGTCTGCGCAAAGGCGCAAATGTGATTGTGGCAACTCCGGGTAGAATGGTCGATCTGATTGAGCGCAAAGTGGCAGATCTGTCGCTTGTCAACAGGCTGATTTTAGATGAGGCGGATGAGATGTTGAATATGGGCTTTAAAGAGGAGCTGGATGCCATAGTGAGTCACTGTCCGGAAAACAGGAGAACGTTGCTGTTTTCGGCAACTTTGCCGTCAGAGGTGGAGGGGATAGCGAAAAAGTACATGTACAGGCCTGAGATTATAACGATTGGCAAGAGAAATCAGGGTGCGGAAAATGTGAAGCACTATTTTTACTTAGTAGAGGCTAAAAACAGATATCTCGCGCTCAAACGAATAGTAGACTTTAACCCGCACATATACGGAATCGTATTTTGCCGGACACGGCAGGAAACACAGGAGATAGCAGACTCCCTGATCAGGGACGGATACAATGCCGAAGCTCTGCATGGGGAACTGTCTCAAACACAGAGGGATTGGGTGATGTCTCGCTTTCGTAACAAGACCCTGTCGCTGCTTGTGGCAACAGATGTGGCAGCTCGCGGAATTGATGTGAGCGACCTGACTCACGTAATCAATTACAATCTGCCGGATGAGCCTGAACAATATACTCACAGAAGCGGCAGGACGGGACGTGCCGACAAAACAGGTATATCTATTGCAATTATCAATACTCGTGAGAAGTCCAAGATTAAGCGGATTGAAAAGATTCTCGGAAAAACATTTGCGCAAGCGAAAGTGCCTACCGGTAAAGAAGTTTGTTCAAAGCAGCTCTTTAATCTGATAGATCAGATTGAAAACACCGAAGTGAAAGAAGAAATAAATGAGTACATGAGCGTTGTGGAGAGCAAATGGTCATATCTGAGCAAAGAAGATATCATCCGTCGGGTACTCTCAATTGAATTTAACAGATTCCTGGAATACTATAAACATGCTCCTGATCTGAATGTTCCGGAAGGACCTGTCAAGAGCGAAGAAAAAGTGCAGAAAGCTAAAGATCCGGAGAAGGGCTATACGTGGATCAGGCTCAATACAGGAACAAGACGAGGCATCACACCTCGTCAAATAATTCGTCTTATGACCGCATGCGGTCTTGGAAAAAAGGGAATTGGCAGAATAGAACTTTATAATGATTTCACCCTCATTGAAGTGAGTTCGCGGGCGGCAAATACCATCGCCGAGCAGTTAAACGGCTCTTCTTACAGAGGAAAGCGGCTTGTTGCTCAGGTAGGGTAGCGAACAGAAAAAAGCGATTCGTTGCTCAGGTAGGACAATGAGCATAGGAAAGCGACCTGTTGCTCAAGTAGGGCGGTGAGACAGTTATAGCCTTACAACTCTACCACTTCAGCTTCAGGAGCGTTTTTCATTACGGAAGCAATACCGTTGTTTCTTGTAACCTCTGAAGAGTACATCTGGCTCTGTCCGACAACTTGGCCGTTGGTTGCTTTCAGATTGAAGAAAGGCTTGCCGTTTTTAGCTATTTCTTTAGCGAAATGAGCTTCTACCGCACTATTTTTCTTAACTGATTCAACTCCTTTCAGGCATGCATCTTTGGTTTTGTAACCTTCACTTGTAAGGATAATTTCACCGTTGGATGCTTTTAGATTAAATTGGAATTCTCCGTTTTTTCTTGTTGAAATTTCAAATTTTGCCATGATAATTATTTTTGTTAATTCTTCTTTGCAAAGTAATGAAAAAAAATGGAGAAATCAAAACTGTAATCGCTTATATTTGTGCTATGAAGACAATAATTAAATATATTATGCCAACTCTTGCGGTGGCTGTTATGCTGTTACTGGAAACTTTTCCTTTTGTCCTACGTGCTCAGGAAGTTGGTCTGAATGTTGGGCAGGAAGTGGATCAGCATGTGAGCCTGAATGTTGGGCAGGAAGTGGATCAGCATGTGAGCCTGAATGTTGGGCATGAAGTCGCTCAGGAAGTTGGGCAGAATGTGGGCCAGAATCTGGATAAGAATGTTGGTCAAGAAGTGGATAAGGCTGATATTCAGGACGGTAAGATTCCTCATGAACTGATTGTCGAGAAGGACAATCCTATCTTATTGATGTTCACCGCTTCGTGGTGTGCCCCGTGTCATTTTATGCGCAATGTTATATTTAAAAATGCTGAAGTTGCCGCTTTGCTGAAAAAGTATAATATAGTGATGCTGGATATTGATACGTCTATGGGAGCAACCCTGCAGAGGGTGTACTGTTCTCAATTCTCCGTACCATATTATATTTTGCTGGATAAGGATCAAAATCCTATTATCGCCCAGGTTGGGGCAAATGAGAGAGCTTCCGATTTTGCCGCCTTCCTCCGCCGAGGCTTACCTTTTGAGAAGGATGTGGCCCTTGTAGATACTGTCTCTCAGGAAGATATGGATGTTCTGACTGGTGAAGACTATAAAGCCGCCTATAAGCTATCCGGCGACAAGGTGGCTGCTACCTGGCACTTTATTGTAGAGGTCGGAGCGAATGTTTCCAACATAGGTGGATCAGATTATAATAAGTATAAATTAGGCTATAGTGCTTTTGCCGGGGCTCAGCTACGTGCATACAAGACCACCTTCGAGACGGGTGTGATGTTTAATTCAATTGGAGGGATATACGGCGTGGCATCTGCGGGGACATCTTCTGAAGGATCTGTTGTTTCAGGGAAGGCAGGGTCTGTTGTTTCAGGGAAGGCAGGGTCTGTTGTTTCAGGGAAGGCATGGGCCGTTGCGTCAGGGGATGTGGAATCTGTTGTCTCGGGAAAGGCGGAATCTGTTGCTTCAGGTGAACGCATAACTTTGAATTATGTCGGAGTGCCGGTAGATGTTGCCTTTAAGATTTATCGCGGCTTGTATCTCGGAGTAGGTCTCTCAGGTGCTTATCTGCTTACCGATTTATCCTCTACTACTTTGGATTACAAGAAGTTTGATGTAGCTATGAGGGTCCGCGTATCCTATTGTTTCTCACCGCAGGTGCCGCTGCGCATCTCCCTTGGTTTTAACAAAGGTCTTGTTAACCTTCGTCGCGGAGATATTATCAACAGTTCCACCAACAATACCTTTGCCCTCAGCCTCGCTTACACATTTTAGCGCGAAACTCACTGTGTTTTAGTACGAAGTTCCCTTTTTTAGCATGAAACTCTCTTTTCTATCACGAAGTTCTCTGTTGAGGATTTCTGTTTGAGCACAAACTCTCTGTTTGCAGCGTTCTTTTTTCAAGTTTTAGAGCGAAGTTCTCTTTTCAAGTGTTAAGCGTTTTTGCGATGTAAAGAAAGGACATCTCGAGCCAATTATTACAATCTACTGATGCACAGTTAACTAAGATTCTTGACAAATACTTCTAATTCTTTATGTGGAGGCGAAAAGGCGATATTGCTGGGGAAATGGTTCAGGTGAGGAATTGATGCTTTGTTCGTATATTGTATAATACGTTGTTTACTTGGCGTTTACGCCTGTAATAGGCAGCTTGTCAATTCTTTACGTGATCATCATAATGAGGTGAGTGGGTATGGTATTTCTGTATGCGGAGGCGGAAAAGGCGATATTACTGCGTAAATTGTTCAGGTGAAGAATTGATGCTTTGTTCGTATATTGTATAATACGTTGTTTACTTGGTGTTTCAGCACGTGGTGGTCGGTTTTGCAATTCTTTATGTGGAGGCGAAAAAGGCGGTATGGCTGCGTAAATGGTTCAGGTGAGGAATTGATGCTTTGTTCGTATATTGTATAATACGTTGTTTACTTGGCGTTTACGCCTGTAATAGGCAGCTTGTCAATTCTTTACGTGATCATCATAATGAGGTGAGTGGGTATGGTATTTCTGTATGCGGAGGCGGAAAAGGCGATATTACTGCGTAAATTGTTCAGGTGAAGAATTGATGCTTTGTTCGTATATTGTATAATACGTTGTTTACTTGGTGTTTCAGCACGTGGTGGTCGGTTTTGCAATTCTTTATGTGGAGGCGAAAAAGGCGGTATGGCTGCGTAAATGGTTCAGGTGAGGAATTGATGCTTTGTTCGTATATTGTATAATACGTTGTTTACTTGGCGTTTACGCCTGTAATAGGCGGCTTGTCAATTCTTTACGTGATCATCATAATGAGGTGAGTGGGTATGGCATTTCTGTATGCGGAAGCGGAAAGGGTAGTATTGTTGGGAATTATTTAATTTATGTAGTGGCCGGAAGCCAAGTGTCTATGTTATGGCCTCTGTAAAATAACAGTATTTTCTGTTGCTACTTTTTTGGAATGGAGTTGATGTTGAAGTAGGAGCGGACTTTATTTGTGAAAAAAGATTTTGCATTCTGTTTCAAACACATCCTCACGTTAGCTGGAGGCAGAGGCTGTATCAGGTATGCTTGGTAAGACAGATTGAGGAATTTTATAATCCTAAGCATCTGATAATTTGCTTCTTTGATGCGTGATAATTGATATACAGATAATTACCATAAGACTGTTTTTCTTTCTGAGTCAAGCATGTATAAGATACTTTATGAAATCTTTCCGGGATCTCTTTGTCAATCAAAAGACATAAATCCAAATCCGTTATTGCGCGAGGCTTGAACCTTCGTTTTTCTCTTTGCAGTACATTTTCTATGGAAAAACCCGTACCTGTTTCAATATCTGTCAATTGAATCGGTTTTGCACTCACAGGATCTTTCGCCTGTTCTTCTTTCCATTCTTCAGATGAAAGACAATTCATGCGGTAGAGGTAAGTACGTGGTGTAAGAAAAATGTTTTCTACGCGGCTGATATCCAAATAGCTTTCAGGTATGATTAATCCTGAGCTATCGAGATTCAGCCCTTTGGGCAAATTAACATTCTTGGTGAGAAGTTTATGGATAGCAGAGGTGTCGGTAACCAATTGATAATGGTTTTTATGTCTAAGTTCGTTTTGAAAATAGTAGTTGGCTGAGGAATATTCGTAGCTAAAAGGCGTTTCTGTAACATTGTGATGTACAGGATTTCTTAGGATGTATGCGATAGCTGTAAGGATGTGATTTGCGCCAGCAAGTTCTATTGTGTGAAAAGTCGGCTTCAGTAATTTGCCTGATCTGTGATAACGATGGTTTAGCAATTTTGTCAAGCTGATTTTAAAAGATTTGATAAAAACCTTTGGATCAGTGGTTTCAATACATAAATGAATGTGATTTGACATTAATGTGAAGCAAAGAAGAGTTGTCTCCGTTCGCAATGCACATAATGCCATATAGTTCATAATAGTCGTGTAATGCTCAGAATGTCTGAAGAGTACTTCACCGCATGAAGTACATGAAACATGAAATAACTTTTTCATAATCAATCGCTACTATCTTTTTCAGTTATTATAATAGTAAGGCTAAAGGTACACTATGGTCAGAGAAGAATCAAACAAAAGGAACAAAATCAGCAGAGAATAGTGGATTGTTTTATAAGATAAAAAAGTTAATTTTTTTTGGAGATTATTAACTGCCAATAATATAGGCTATTATGCCGGTGGGCTATGAAGATAGGTTCTTTATGTGGCGGCGGAAATGGGATACTTGTTGGCCAAAAGACTCAGGTGAAGAATCATTCATTGTTAGTATATTACATAATGCGCTATGTATGTGATATTTATGCGCGTGATGGGTGGTTTGGCAATTCTTTATGTGGCGGCGGAAATGGCGGTATTGCTGTTAACGTGGTTCATGTAAAGAATGGATGCCTTGCTGTTATATGGTATAATAGATTGGCTCAGTGATGTTTACGTGATGTGTTTGGCTTTGGAGATTCTTTATGTGGCGGCGGAAATGGGATACTTGTTGGCCAAAAAACTCAGGTGAAGAATCATGCATTGTTAGTATATTACATAATGCGCTATGTATGTGATATTTACGCACGTGATGAGCAGTTTGGCAATTCTTTACGTGATCATCATAAGTACGTGAGACAAGTGGACTTGATAATTCTTTACGTGATCCGTAGTGCATGGAGTTGATGACATGAATGTAGTTACCTTGCAGAATATTTACTAAATTTTGGAGACCGATGAGGCCAGTGAGTTAATAGCCTGGAGACGCCTGTACGGGTCAAAAATATGTATTTATGCACGGAGGTGGTACCACAGCAACTTTACAGAAGGAATCAGGTACTACATTTTGAATAAAATGGGTATAATTAACATGTCGGATGGTAAGGGTATCACATAATTTCGCAGGGGAGTGCGCGGCTCAACGTTAAAGTGAAGAAAGATGGTGGGTCTCGGATGTTCTAGGGGACAGAGTGTTACAGCAACTTAGCAGAGTGGATGAGCTACAACTTTAACGTGAGGATATTGCCGTAGCTGTACCGAAAAACGGAGAAACAATTGGAGAGGTGATTCTGCATAGGGTGATTGCAATAACCAGTTGCCGTAGCTGTACCGAAAAACAGATAAAACAATAGAGGCATTGCGTACAACGCCTCTATTGTAATTGATTTGAGTACAAAAGTGCTTTGAGATACGAGATATGCACCTTGTTATTATTTTGTTGGTATTAAGCTATTTTAGCTGAAATACTATAGGGAAAATGAAAGTAACGTTGACAGCTTCGCCTTGCTGTTTGCCGGGTTCCCATGCAGGAGAACTTTTAATAACCCTTATCGCCTCCTCTTCGAGAGCTTGATAAGTCTGTTTCAATTCAGCGGAAGTAGTATTGTTTGCAAGAGACTTAAGATTACTTCTAAGAATCTTAACATTAGTCAATTGTCCCGTTTTGTCGATTGTAAATTGTAATGTAATTCTTCCTGAAGCCTGTATTTTTTTTGCAGATGCAGGATACTTCAATTGAGTTGATACCCATTTCGAAAAAACAGAGGCACTACTTCCTTGAAAGGTTGGCACTTGTTCAACGAGTGCATAGGGAATAGATTCATCTTCAGTTTTATTTTCTTGGGCGGATAGTTGCACAGGGGCAATTGCGCATATCACCATAAGTGATAGTATAGCAGATAGTAAATACTGTTTCATAATTAATTCATTTAAAGATTTTGTAATTTTTTGAAGCCTGCTCACCGGCCGTTGTTCGCAGGATTTTATTTTTTATTTTTGTTTTGATAGCTCTGACATTGTTGTCTCCCATGTTGAGAATTGTGGCAATTTCCTGTACTTTAAAGTCTTGTTCATAGAGGACAAATATGATCTTTTCCTGATTGCTCAGAGAGGGATGATCGTTTATAAACGGATATTTTTCCTGAAAATCTTTATCGTTAACGAGTATGGAGATATTTTCTTTTTGTCTTGTATTGATAGAATCAATTGCTCCTTGAAATTCGTTAAACAGCTCTGCGGACAGCCTCATGCTTTTGTTGGAAATACGGTTTATTTCATCTGTAAAATTTGGAAGCAGAGTTGCCGACTTCTTTAATATGGAATTTGCGAGTTTTTCATTCTGAAGTTGCGCCTTTCTTTTCTTGCTTTGCCGCAAAAATAGGAGAGTGGAAGCAATAATCAGCAATCCGATGCCTATCAGACTACAGGTAAGAATGGTGTTTTGACGTTGAACTTCGGAAAGCCGAATAATGCTCTCCGGAATATCGTAATAGACACCGTCGAATAAATATCGCCCGAGCGAATCTTGAATTTGTAAGGTAATCATTGGTAATATGCCTTAATGGTTTCGATACAAAATTAGCCACAAAACCTATAATTGTACACACCTGCTCCGAAGTTGCGCCCCAATAACTACCGCAACTGAATCACAGTACCTGTAGAAATACAAAAATATTCAACTACTGACATCTGAAGGTATCTCAAAATAAGCATTAACTCTGTGCTAATGCCGGAATGATCCGTGTAACGGTTTATTACCAACTTTAGCGTGGCTTCTGTGGATTTACACGCAGCAAACTGCAACTGAGCAAGACTTTGCAGAGGCGTCCCAAGACATGATAGATCAAAACACGGCACTATTTGAAACGCAGACCGAATACCTGTCAGCATACCAGATGAATTTTCTTCGAGCGTTAGTCAACGGGGTATGTAGCGAATTTATATATGCCGAAATTTTGCAAAAGTACCAGGTCCGTCTGCAAATGTTAACAATGTTAAACGTGCTCTTATCAAAATGGAACTGATCGAGACCGAGAACAAATGAAGTTGTTGCTAAAACAAAAAGCGACTAACAATATTTGTCAGTCGCTTTTATAGTACCCAGAGCCTGACGGTGTTACTCGTTTTGTAACATATTACCAATAAGCGTGTTATATTATAATTGCAATGTATGTCAAAGAGTTATGGTCGGCACGGAAGTGCAACGATTTGCACCAAATATCCCTTAGAAAAAATAAGTCGGCTTTTTGTCGGCAAAAATACAGGCAGAATACTGACGCAAAATGCGCCTGTTTTTTTGATTGGAACAGCGTTTGTAATAATGTTGTTACTAAACTCTCACCTTGTTCTAATGCGAATGTTGCTATAAATAGCACTCAATTATTAGCATCAGACGAGCTGTCAAAATAATCATAAAAAATACTCTTATTTTGTTTTTACACAATAAGTAAGTGATAAACAAATATTTGTGAGTGTAATTTAAGGAGAGACTGGCATAGAATAGGAGGGCTTGCGAAATTAAAATACACCCTATCGGATAGAATATTATCCAACAGCCGTATTATACCCAAACGGGGATTGTTTTGCAAATCGTATTTTGTCAAAGCGGTTGCCATTTTGCAAGTAAAATCACAGTATAATTCGTTGCATATAATTGCACCGCATTGCAGGTTATCGTATTGATATATAAGTATTTGCAAATTTGAAAAATGTTATTTATGTTTGTGTCGTAAATAATATTTTCAAGCAAAAACAATGGCTTCTATTCAACTCAAACTATCAACCAAAGCCGACTCGTTTACAGGTAAAAGCGAGATACATATCAGGTTCTCTCACGGTCGTAATATCGACCTGCGAGCCAAAAGCAATATTTTCATTCCGTTGGACGCCCGTTGAACGAACTTGCCAGTTCGCATTTGGCTCGACGAACCTTTGTCGGCAACCTTTACAAACAAGTGCGTGACCCGAACCTTGTTGGCGCACTCAGTGGTCACAAAGAGGGTTCAAAAGCCTTTGCTCGCTACCGAACAATCGATGAGAGCATCAAACGTGATTTGGTCAAGATGTTGGAGTAGGCCAAAAACGAGCACAAATAAACTATGGGGACAAGTAGGAATAAGCTTTACAGATAGCGTATCAAAAATTGTTTGCGTAGGCATATACTGTTTTTCGTTTGAAAAAATGTAGCAAACCGCATTTTTTCGTTTGAATTTATGTAAATAGCACTATCTTTGCACTATGGAAATCGCAAATAACAAGAATCAATGAAGAGATTAGTATATGATAAATTGTTGGCGTGGAAGAATAAATCCGATGACAAACGCAAACCGCTATTGTTGGAAGGTGCAAGGCAGGTTGGCAAATCGTGGCTGCTTGAAGAGTTGGGACGAAATGAATTTGATTCAGTTGCTCTAATCAACTTTGAAGAAGATAAACAATTAGCGACTCTTTTCGATGCCGATTTTGACACGGAGCGCATTTTGCGTTCCATAGAAATTGCTTCGGGTGTGAAGTTAATTCCCGGCAAAACCTTAATTATCTTCGATGAGATTCAATCTGTAAGTCGTGGCTTGCTCTCGTTGAAATATCTGTATAATAACGCTCCGCAATATCACATAGCAGCCGCAGGCTCATTGCTCGGAATTTCGCTCCATAAGGAAGACTCGTTCCCTGTTGGTAAAGTGGAGTTTATTGATGTTTGTCCACTCTCTTTTGAAGAGTTCTTGATGGCATTGGGCAAAGATGGTATGGTAGATAGTCTACATAATATGGACTGGGAATTAATAAAGGCATTTAGGGAACAATATATCGACTTGCTGAAACAATACTATTTTGTTGGCGGTATGCCCGAGGTGGTCGCAAGTTATGTGAAAGAGAAAGATTTAACCGAAGTGCGTTCAATCCAAAACGACCTGCTACGATCATACGATGCCGACTTTTCAAAGCACCCACCGATGGAGATGATTCCAAGAATTAAAATGGTGTGGAACAGCATACCTTCTCAACTTGCCAAGGAGAATAGAAAGTTCGTCTTCAATGCTGTTAAGCCGGGTGGCAGAGCGAAAGATTTTGAATTGGCTATTGAGTGGCTAAAACAGGCGGGATTGCTGTATAAAATAACAAGAATCAATAACGGCACATTACCGCTTGATGGATTTGAAGACACCGATGCTTATAAACTCTTCACACTTGATGTTGGTTTGCTTGGTGCACAATCGGGATTAGATGCAAAAACATTGATTGACGGAAATGCTATTTTTACCCAATATAAGGGGGCACTTACCGAGCAATATGTTTTACAGCAACTCTTATGTAATGAGAATATCAAGATACATTATTGGACACCCACAACAGGTGTTGCCGAGGTGGATTTTGTTGTTCAATTATACGACAAGGTCATTCCGATAGAGGTTAAGGCAGAAGAGAATCTAAAAGCAAAATCACTGAAAAGTTATAATGATAAGTACAAACCAGAGTTGTCAATCAGAACATCAATGTCAGATTTTCGGGCGGAGAAGAATCTAACCAATCTGCCACTATATGCAATATCAGAGTTGACAAAATTAGAACAATAGAATTATAAATTCGCTACCGAACAATCGACGAGAGCATCAAACGTGATTTGGTCAGGATGTTGGAGTAGATTATTTGAGGTCAAACTTAGCCATACGCTTTTGGTGACACATATCCTCTATCTGCTGAATAATCTGAGTGGCTTTATTTGTCTGCAATCCAATCTCCATTGCCAATATCATTACGTCTTTTTTAGTCGGCTCACCCTGTCCGTTTATGGTCGTTGTGTGGTAGCCGTTAAACCCAGCACTCGGCAGAAGGTCGTATGCAGGAGATAGTTGCCACGCTCCACCACGATATTGAAACGAAAAATTCTTGGCGTGATCATCTCTGTTTGAAATAACTATATTAAACGCCATTCTACGAAACATTTGCATCACCTGTTGCATAATCTAATCACATTTATAATTATAATGACAAGGCTTGAAGAATTATACAAAGCGATCAACACCCTAAGGAAAGAAGGTATTGAACTTGATGAGAAATTGATTTGCCAGACAAATGAGTTGGAGGAAAATATTATCAAAAAAGAGATTCTTCCGATGTTAACTCAGTCCATCGAGCCTGCATTAAAACCAATACAACGCGAATTAGTACTCGTGGTAGATTACGTTCCGAATCAACCTTTGAGCGTACGTTTATCTCGCAAACGTATTATTAGCGAGCAGATTGACGCAAAAGAGATTCTTCCAGACCCTCAAGTAGATCATCGAGAAGGTTCAAATCATACGGCAAACACTAAAGCACCTAAAACCAATATAAGAATAACATTTCCTAATGGACAAATTATAAAAGAACATACCGCTACTGATGCGTTAATATTATTTGTAAAAATAGTTGGGGCAATTAACGTTCGTAAAATAGGAATTATTCGATGCAAGTTCCCTTTAATCTCAAATACGATAGATTCAAAATATGGTAGTCGTCAAAAAGAATTAGGAGGAGGCTGGTATATTAACACCAACACGTCAACAAGCGATAAGGCAAAAGATATTTTAAGGATATCAGACTCGTTAAACCTTGATGTCAAAGTAGAGATTATTTAATGAATATTATTGATAAATATTCTTCTTACTTTTCCTCGTTGCACACCGCAAAGAAGTTGGGCATTCATGCCCCACATAAGGCAGTGCTTTTATTGAGCGTGATTGACCAAATTGAGTTTGGTGTGATAACCTCAAACGAGATTGAATTATCGGAACGGCTTGAACAGCAATTCAAACACAACTGGGATAGATACGTGGGGCATTCGGTGGTATTCAAACCAATGATTGGAACACCATTCTTTCACCTGCACTCTGAGCCGTTTTGGACACTTGTGCCATTTGAGGGCGGTGAAGAACGGATACAGGAGCTAAAGAAAAGCAATCCATATTCTGTCGGAACAATGCGCAATAACTTTAGATGTGCAAAAATTGATACCGAGCTGTTTGACTTATTACACGACGAGGATGTAAGAGCAAAGCTTCGTGTTGTGCTCATATCTACGTATCTACAACCTCAAAAGCGAGTAATTGACACGTTGATCCCTGCGGTTTTGGTTGCACTGTTGGTGGCATAATACTTGCCAGTTCGAAAATTATAAATAAGTATAAAGTTATGTCTCTACTCTGATGGTTGTTCGGATATTATGCAGCCAAAGATATTGGCAAGGCAATAGATGAAGATGCTCGTGCTTCGTATGAAGATGGGTATCAGAACGGCTATGATGATGCGCTATCGGATTCAGAAGAGGAGTTTGAGGACGAGTTGGAGGATCAAGATGATGATAGTGATCAATAGTCAATATTCTCACACGCCAACTCGTTCGACACTGATTCAGTCGGCGAATGGGTACATATATTCGAAAATTATGGCTACTTGAATATCACTTTCAACCCTACAAAATTCGATGCAACGGAGTCGAGAAAATGGGTTGCAAGAATTTGCAATGGTTGGCAAAAACAGAAATAAGTCGGCAAAAAGTCGGCTTTTTTGAATGCAAAAACGGCTCACAAATGCTTGTGAGCCGTTTTCCTGTACCCAGAGCCGGGGTCGAACCGGCACAACCTTGCGGTCACTGGTGTTTGAGACCAGCGCGTCTACCGATTCCGCCATCTGGGCAAACTGTCGGCAAACATTGATTTATGTCAATGAGGCGACAAA
>JAQUYF010000003.1 GCA_028691975.1 Bacteroidales bacterium
ACCAAAATTGCGCTCGCAATGAATAAGGCTATCAGAGAGGGGCGTGTAAGTGCCCCAATTGTCCTTGGACGCGACCATCATGATGTTTCAGGGACGGATTCTCCGTACCGTGAGACCTCTAATATATATGACGGTTCTTCTTTTACTGCGGATATGGCTATCCAAAATGTGATAGGTGATTCGTTTAGAGGCGCCACCTGGGTTTCCATTCACAATGGCGGTGGAGTAGGTTGGGGCGAGGTAATTAACGGCGGTTTCGGGATGGTTATAGACGGCTCTGCTCAGGCGGATCAGCGCATTAGGGAGATGTTGCATTGGGATGTAAATAATGGCATTGCAAGACGCAGTTGGGCAAGAAATACTCCTGCTATGTTTGCTATTGCAAGAGAGATGGAGCGTACTC
This sequence comes from Bacteroidales bacterium, assembly GCA_028691975.1. GTDB lineage: Bacteria > Bacteroidota > Bacteroidia > Bacteroidales > UBA932 > Cacconaster. Next base: position 404 of record JAQUYF010000003.1, read on the forward strand.
CCGAATTGAAGGTTACCATGCCTAATATAGCTGATGACAAATTGATAGATGACTGTTTTTAATGATATATCTCGACGATTTTCTCTCTTACGTTAAAAATCAGAAACGATATTCTTCCCGTACCTCTATTCTTTACGAGGATTCTGTCATGGAGTTTTATGATTTTATCTTTTCTGGGGCGGAACCTGTTCCCGAAGAGTTGCTTTCTGTCCTGACTCCTGTCAATGTACGTGGTTTCATTGCTCAGGGGTTGGAGAAGGGGCTCTCTCCTCGCACGATGAACCTCAAGCTCTCGGCTTTGAGCAGCTATTGTACCTTTTTAGTGAAGAGGGAGATTATCACTTCCAATCCTGTAAAGAAAGTATTTCGGCCGAAGGAGGGCAAAAAATTGCCTGAGTTCTATACGGAGAGGGCGATTGATAACTATTTTGACTTCTCTTTACAGAAAATAGAGGAGGGTGCACCATTCGGAAAATTAAGGGACAGAATGATAATTCTTATTCTTTATGCGACAGGAATGCGCCGTGCAGAGCTGTGTGGCTTAAAAATTGCTGATTTTGACGGTGGAAGGGAGGTCTTTCGCGTGACGGGAAAAGGAGACAAATTGAGAGAAATACCTGTTCCTTCTTTGATATGTCAGGAAATTACAGTATATTTGAAGAGAAATAATGAGGAGTTTCCAGACAACGTGCAGAGGTGGTTTTTCTTGACAGACAAGGGTAATCAGTTGTACCTTGCTTTTGTCAATAATGTGGTAAAGAGAGAGTTGTCGCAGGTAGAAGGGTTTACGGGGAGAAAGTCGCCACACTTGCTGAGGCACTCGCTGGCGACCCACCTGTTGAACAGAGGTGCGGATTTGAACAGTATTAAGGAGATTTTGGGACACTCTTCAATAGCGGCGACACAGATTTATACACATAATTCTTTTGAACAGCTGAAAAACACATATTTAACTGCTCATCCAAGAGCGAAAAACGGAGGTAAAAATGGAAATTAATGTTCAATCAATCAAGTTTAATGCAGACCAGAAGCTGCTCGATTTCATCGACAAGAAAGTGGGAAAGATTACAAAGTACTATGAAGACATTGTAAGAACGGAGGTTGTCCTCTCTCTGCTTGCCGATCCGAATAACAAAAACGTCAAAGTTCGCGTATTGATCCCGGGAAGCGAACTTGTTGTAGAGAGAAATGCAGATACTTTTGAAAATGCTGTTGTAGAATGCGTTAGTGTTCTTAAAGATATGCTGGTGACAGCAAAGGAGAAACGATACAAATAATAGATTGATATGGAAATACTTGACAACAGGAAACGGCCTCTGCCAAATGCCTCGGCGGTGTTTGTGCTTGGGGTACTGTCTCTCGTATTTACCGGCTTTTCCGGTTTGGTAATGGGAATTATAGGAGCATCTCTTGCTTCGCGCAGCTGGAAGTCATACAATGAAGATCCGGATGCTTATTATGGCTACGGACAGCTTAATGCGGGGCGCATAATGTCCATCATAGGTATTATCAAAAATGTACTTGTGGTTATCGTCCTTATCGTTGTTTGGATTTTCTTTGGAGCTACATTAGTTGGGCTTATTACCGGCGATGCGGCAGGTTTGTGCTTTTAGAAGAGCAGATCAACCATTTCTTCAAGACTGATTCCATTGAAATAATCATCGATTGCCAAAGATTTGAGGCGGTCGGTGATTTTTTCTACAGTATGTGGAGTGCCTGTCAGAGCTTCGCAAAACTCTTCGGTCGGGGCTTTAAAGAAGTAGTCTCCCTTTATCTCTATTTTTGCTATCACCCCTCTTTTTACATTCATGTAAATCTCGAGCAGTCCGGAGGGCAGTTTGACCACTTTCGTGAAATCGTATTTCGGCGATGAGCCGAAATTCCAGCTATCCTGCCTGTATCGACTCTGTGCAAGGTCGTTAATCGCACTTATATCCTGTTCACTGTAACGGTATTGCTCCATCTCACTGCCGATATACTCTTTCAGAAAAAGTATAAATTCCCCGATATCCATATTTTTTGCCAGATGCTCCGAAATATTGGTTACCCTGCTTCGGTTGGATTTGACAGCCTTACCTTTAAACTTTTCAGGCCTGTTCAGCAGGGCACCGGACAGGTCGTTCATAGATGAGGAAAATAGCAGCGTGCCATGCTGCAAAATTCTATTTTTGTGAATACAAATTGCATTTCCGGAAAATTTCCTGCTATCTATTAAAAGGTCATTTCTGCCTTCCAAATATGCTTTTACACCTATTGAGTTGAGGGCAGCAAGTATAGGTGCCGTAAACCTTTTAAACATATTTCCGGTATCTTCACCCTCGATTTTCGTGTCGATAAAAGTAAAATTGATGTTGCCAAGATCGTGAAACACAGCACCCCCGCCGGAGAGTCTTCTCACTACGGGAATGTGCTTGCTATGGATGAAGTCGAGATTGATTTCCGCAAGGGTATTCTGGTTTTTGCCTACAATGACTGCTTTGTCATTGCGCCAGAGACGAAAAACGGGCTGCGAAAAAGAGGTGAGAAGATACTCTTCGGCAGCAAGGTTCCAATATGGATCAGTTGTATTATCTATGATGCAGAGCATACTTCTTTTGCAGCAATTTAACAAAGTAACGGAATAGCAGAGACATAACTAACCCAATTAACAGCCCCAGAAGTATCCCGCCGATAATGTCTGCCGGAAAATGTTTGCCTACGTAAATTCTGCTGTATGAGACTAAAGTTGCCCAGGCGAAGATGCTGTAAGAAAAAGCCGGTTTTCCCACAAAAATAGAGGTCAGAAGTGCAAAGCAGAATGTGTTGGCGGCGTGACCCGATACGAAACCGTAAAGGCTTCCCCTCTTCTCTATGACATGTGCCAGTGTGCCGATCACAGGGTCCTCACACGGCCTTAGTCGCCCAATCGAGTTCTTGATCAGGACTGAGATCTGGTCGCTTAGCGCAAAGGCTATGATGACTGTAATCAGCATTATAAGCCCCACTTTCCATTTTTTCTTTATAAATATCCACACAAAAATGGCGATGTAGAGCGGTGCCCACACCCATATCTTTGATAAAAATATCATGACAGGGTCGCAGAATACCGAGTGCAGCCCATTCAGTATAAGAAACAACTCTCTATCGAAATTAATAAACCACTCCATTTACTGCTCGCTGTTTAGTGTTTTCCACAAGAGATCTTTCAAGTCGGATATGCCTTCACCTGTAAGCGAACTGATAAATATGGTAGGAATCTTGCGTGGCAGGTGCTTGCGTATTTCCTTTTTTAACTCTTCATCCAGCATATCTGACTTTGTGACAGATAGAACACGTTGTTTGTCAAGAAGTTCCGGATTATATTGCTTTAATTCGTTGAGTAAAATCCGGTATTCTTCCGTGATGTCTTTGCTGTCAGCCGGCACCATAAACAGGAGCATGGAGTTTCTCTCAATGTGGCGTAAAAATCTGAGACCTATGCCTTTACCTTCATGAGCGCCTTCTATAATCCCCGGAATATCGGCAATCACAAAAGACTTGTCATCATAGTAATTGACAATTCCCAAGTTAGGCTCAAGAGTGGTAAATGCGTAATCGGCTATTTTAGGCTTGGCAGAAGAGATAACTGAAAGCAGCGTTGACTTACCGGCATTTGGAAAGCCGACAAGCCCCACATCTGCAAGTACCTTCAACTCCAGTACAAACCATCCTTCAACTCCCGGCTCGCCCGGTTGGGCAAAACGTGGCGTCTGAAGAGTTGGGCTTTTGAAGTTGTCATTGCCAAGACCTCCACGGCCTCCTTTTGCCAAAATTCTTTCCTCTCCGTCCTCTATAATTTCAAATAATACTTCACCTGTCTCACCGTCCTTTGCTACGGTGCCGAGTGGAACATCAAGTATTACATCTTTTCCGATGGCGCCGCTTTTAAGTTGTCCGCTTCCGTCCCGACCATCTTCGGCCGTGATGTGCTTCCGGTATTTCAAGTGGATCAGAGTCCAGAATTGGTGACTGCCTCTTAAAATTATATGTCCTCCGCGACCGCCGTCTCCACCGTCAGGCCCCCCTTTAGGAATATACTTCTCCCTGCGAAGGTGTGTGGAGCCTTTGCCTCCATTTCCCGACTTGCAGAAAATACGAACATAGTCTATGAAGTTTGAGTTGCCGCTTCTCATCTTAACTGATTACAGGTTGTCGATCAAGGCGCAGACTTCTTTGAAGATATCTTCAATTGTGCCGGCACCGTCGATTTCATGGTATTTGTTTTGCTTTTTATAGTAGCCGATAATAGGCTCCGTTTTTTTGTGGTAAGTGGCAATTCTGTTGGTGATTACTTCATCCTGCATATCGTCACGGCGGTTTTCGAGCATTGCGCGATGTTTAATCCTCTCCTTGACCAGGTCGTCATCTACGATTATGGAAATGACGGAATCAACCTTTTTACCAAGCTTTGTGAGCATATCGTCAAGTATCTCGGCTTGAGCGGTAGTACGGGGGAACCCGTCGAAAATAAAGCCGGTAACATCAGGATGATTGGCTATTTCACTCTTAATCATGGCGACAACCATCTCATCCGGAACAAGATTTCCGGCCTCAATAAGCTCTTTTGCCTTCTTCCCAAGCTCAGTTTGCTTTGCAATCTCTCCACGAAGCAAATCGCCTGTAGATACATGACGGAGGTTATACTTGTCAACCATCAACTTGGCTTGAGTCCCTTTTCCTGCCCCCGGAGGGCCAAAAATAATAAAATGTTTCATACTACTCTAATACGTATATATCTTTAAAGTTACGGCCCAACTGGTCGTAATCCAACCCGTATCCCACAATAAATCTGTTATCTATCTCCATGGCAACATAGTCGAGTTTGACATTTTGCCTGTAAACAGAGGGTTTAAGCAGCATCGTGCAAACTTTGACCTCTCCGGCTCCTGCTTCAATAAGAAGTTTCTGCAAGTCAACTATGGTGTGTCCGGTATCCACAATATCTTCAATGATAATCACGCATCTGCCGGTAATATCCGTGCTAAGCCCCATAATCTGCTTTGTTACTCCCGTGGATTGGGTGCCCTGGTACGATGATAGACGGATACTCGTAAGTTCACAAAGAAAATCAAGTCGCTGCATCAGCTCTCCGGTAAACATGATTGATCCGTTTAACACACAGAGCAGTAGCGGAATATCTTCGCGATTCTTAAAATCATTGTTAATCTTGACAGCTACAGCATCAATTGCTGCATTGATCTTTTCATTGGAAATGAACGGGACAAAATACTTGTCGTGCAGTTTTATTCGATTCATAGAAGATATTTTTTGAAGTGGCAAATTTAATCATTATTTTTGGGTATCATAATTTTATTATTTAAAGACGTATGACTCCAACAGTAAGCATAATAATGGGAAGTACATCGGATATGCCGGTGATGTCTCAGGCTGCGGAATTTCTTAATATGATGGAAGTTCCTTTTGAAATAAACGCGCTTTCTGCGCACAGAGTACCTGAGAGGGTGATGGAGTTTGCAAAGAGTGCTGCCGGTCGCGGTATCAAGGTTATAATTGCAGGCGCAGGAGGAGCTGCTCATCTCCCAGGGGTGATTGCTGCTTACACACCTGTTCCGGTAATAGGCGTTCCAATCAAGTCAAGTAACTCTATCGACGGATGGGATTCGATATTGTCGATTTTGCAGATGCCGTCAGGTATTCCGGTTGCAACGATGGCATTGGATGGTGCTAAGAATGCCGCTATTTTCGCTGTTGAGATTTTGGCCTTGGCCGACAATGGGTTGATGGATAAAATGGTTGATTTTAAGGCCGAACTGGCCAAAAAGATAGATAAGGCCAACAAGGATTTGAAAGAGATCAAGTATGAATTTAAAACCAATTAAATAACATATTTTAAACAATTTACATTATGGAGAGGCGAGAGATTGTGGGGCATGGAAGTCCTGAGATTGCTATTGCCGTAGCAATCTTTTTTTTATCATTTTTTATAAATGAAAGTTACGCTCAGACACTGTCTGAGAGCATGGTTTCAATTATTGAACAGTTGGCGGAGAGTGGAAATGAGGCTTCAGTAGAGGAGTTGATGACATATTATGAGTCCCTTCTGATACATCCTCTGGAAATAAATTTCGCATCGCGCAGAGATTTGGAGCGCATGGGTATACTTTCTCTCTTTCAGATGGAGAGTATCATCGAATATCGTAAGGAGTATGGGGAGATTCTTTCAGCAAGCGAGCTCTCTCTTGTAAACGGGATGAACGAGATTTTGGTGGAGCAACTCAAACCATTCCTGTCATTTTCATCAAAAAATGCGATTGGGGCTCCCGTCAGCAGTCGTGGGGCTTCAAATGCGATCTTGTCTCGAGCCAGGAAGAAGTGGAAAGAAGAGGGAATCCAGCTTGCCTCCAAATACAAGTTTACCTTTTCGGATTGCTTTGCGGCCGGCATAACTCTCGAAAGCGATGCCGGTGAGAAGCTCTCTAAATGTTACCATCCGGATTTTACCTCATTTTTCGCAGAATACAAGGGAAACAAGGTACTGAAGAGTGTGGTGGTAGGTGACTATGTGGCGCGATTCGGGCAAGGACTGGTAATGTGGAAAGCCTTTCCCATGTCGCTGTTCGGCTTGCCCTCTGCCGTTGCCAAGCGTGAGAGCGGTATAACCCCTTATACATCTACCTCTGAGGACAATTACTTGCGCGGGGCAGGAGTTGCACTGTCCTTCAGGGAGATGGAAATATCCCTTTTTGCTTCCGCAAACGCCGTAGATGCCAGGGTAGTAGGGGATACTGCATATACTTCCATCGTGACGGGAGGTCATCATGTTACCGAAGCTGAAATAGCCAAACGCAGGACGATGCACGAGTATGTGGTCGGAACTAATATCTCGTATCGTACGGGAAGGTGGAAAATGGGGCTGACGGCAGTAGGATATACCTATGATAAAGAGAATGCACGGCGTGTGCAGGATTACAACAGATATACAATGTATGACGGATGGTGGGGGAACGTAGGGTTGGATGTGTACGGCAATTACCGTAGCTTCAGGTTTTTTGCCGAGGCAGCAATGGACATGACTCCCTCATTTGCCGCAATAGCGGGGACAATATGGAGCCCTGTCTATGAATTGGAAATGAGTCTGTTGGCACGCGGCTATTCGAAAGGGTACATTGCTACACACTTCGGGGCGTATTCGACATCTTCAGCCTCTTCCAATCAGTATGGCGGCCTGTTCAGTCTGCGATACTCTCCATTCAGGCAGTGGACTATTCTCGCCAATGCTGATTACACCTATTATCCGTGGAAAAGGTACGGCATAGATGATGCTTCCTTTCTGTTCAAGGCGCGTCTGGCCTTGCAGAAAGATTTTAAGGGTGGCTCTTCTATTTTGCTGCAAGGTAACTGCAACTATACCGTTAACGGTCCTCCCATCTTCAGAGGCAGATTGAATGTTCGTGTAGCACTCTCAAAGAGGTGGCTTCTTGATTCGAGGGTAGAGTATAAAACTCGAGGCTTTGCGATCTTTCAGGAGGTTACTTATAAGGCTGCCGGCGGCAAAATAGAGTGTGCGGCGCGAGTGACTTATTACAACACGGAAGATTGGGATTCAAGAGTTTATCTCTATGAAAAAGGGATGCCTCAGAGCTTTTCGGTTGAGACATATTACGGCAAAGGCTTCGGTATCTATGGTATGGTACGTTATTCCCCTCTCAAAAATCTCGATTTATATCTCAAGTGTTCTCAATATTATTCGGCTTTCTTGATACGGATAGTCATACCGGGATAGATTTTACTCTTCTTGGTCATGCCGTTTAAAGCCATGATATCGTCCAAACTGACTCCGGGGAATTTTTGGGCGATATCCCAAAGTGTGTCATTTTTCTGAACCTCGTATGTTACATAACCATCATTGGACTTAGGTGCGGTATCTGTCTCCACATCTTTCTTGATCTTGATCTTCATGCCAGGGTAGATCTTACTGCTTGATGTCATACCGTTGATGGTTAAGATATCGTTTAGAGAGACTCCGCTAAACTTGGAGGCTATGCTGCCCATGGTATCTCCCTTATTTACCGTATATGTGACGTAACCTTCGGAAGATGAGGTCTTTATTGAAGATGAAGTTGAAGATGTCGACGAGGATGAAGATGACGATGAAGATGTGGAGGCGGATGAGGATGATGAGGATGATGAGCTGCTTCCGTAGATGGACAGCCTCTGACCTACACGTATAGTATTACTTCTCAAGTTATTCCATCTCTTGATATTGGCGACGGAAGTGCGGTATTTCATGGCTATGCCACCGAGAGTCTCGCCGCTCCGGACTCTGTGTACAACTCTCTGGCCGTCACTTCCTCCGGATTCGTTAATTTTTTTGATGGCAACATCATTGAAAAATACCGAGTCTTTGTATTTGTATATCTCCTCCTGCCTGTCTACAAACTGCATACTGTATGTGTGAGGAATGCGTAGAATGTATGTTCTTTCCGTTCCGGGAATAATATCGTGAAGATACTGAGGATTGACCTCTCTCAACTCATCAACCGTTATGTCGGTATTGTCGGCTATTTGCTGAAAATGCAACATTTTATTAATGTGGAAAGTGTCGGTATGAGCCGGCAAAGAGATAGGCTTGGGTTGAATGTTATGGTCCGGATAGTACTGCAAAGTGTAGAGCGCAGCAACGAATGCCGGCACGTATCCGCGAGTTTCCCGAGGCAGGTAGTCGTATATTTCCCAGAAATCTTTCTTTCCGCCGGAGCGTCTTATGGCTTTCAGTACATTGCCTGAGCCGCAATTGTAGGAGGCGATGGCAAGGCTCCAGTCTCCGAAGATCATATAGGCATCTTTTAGATATTGTGCTGCAGCGCGACACGATACTATCGGGTCATAACGTTCATCCACAAACGATGTCATGTGGAGACCGTATTTTTTTGCGGTATTGTACATAAATTGCCACATTCCTCTTGCTCTTGCTCTTGATACAGCCTTGGGGTTGAGGGCGGACTCAATGACTGCCATAGCCTTCAACTCTTTCGGCAGGTCGTACTCATCAAATATCTCTTCAAAAAGAGGCATGTAATAGGTTGCAAGACTGATTATGTTCTGAGTTGTCGTCGGCATTTTTTCAGTATAGAGGATAATGTTGTTTTTAACATATCTGTTGAAAGGCAGGGGGATAAAAGAATTCATCTTTTTTAACCTTGATATATAGACCGAATCTGGGATATTGGAAGTTAAAGTATCCCGCTCAATAGTTTCAAAGTCGGTCTTCAAACCTTCGAGTGACTGCTGCAAATACCATATATTCAGAAGCGAATCTATATTATCGGGGGTATATTCGTTGAAAGTAGGGTCCTGCTCTTCAAACAGCTCTTCATTTACATCGTTGGGAGGCAGGTTGATAGGCTCGGTAGCTGATTGATATTCAAACAGTAACGAGTCGTAGGCACGTTGAAGAGAGTCGAGCTTTTGGGTAAGCTCGATGATATATTTTGCCTTGCTGATTCTAACTTTTTTCTGTGCCGAAAGGTTGGAAGAGGTGAATAATGCTATGGTAAGCAACAGGATAGCTGTAGAGGTTCTTTTTAGGTGCATTGTCAAAAATTTAATTGCATTTGAAATCCCATGGCAGGGATCGAATTGGAAAGTGTCGCATATTGAATGTTCAACGGAGATATTACAGCCGGCTGAACAGAGAACGATGCAAGATTGTCGCTGACATCAAAATCACTCATATATGAAAAGACATTAGCGTCGATGATATTAAGAGCATAGACAAGGACAACCGCAAGAATCGAGTAATCCCGGTATCTTCGGTAAGTGTCTTTGTACCACTCTGCCTGACTTGCCGTGATATTGCCGTAGTAGCCACTGTCAGGGTCATTGTCCATATTGTAAATATATTTGAATCTGCGATACTGCATATCGTTGAGGTGGTAAAAATATCCGCAGGCTATAAAGCCTCCATACCAGATAGGTATTTTCCAGTAGTCCCCATTGTATGCCTGTCCGAGACCCGGCAGGAGGGCTGAGTAGATAGTTGCTCTTGCAGGAACATGCTTTCTGCCTCCGGTATCGAAAGAGATAGCTCCATCCATAAGCGATCCCCAGTATACGGCTCCAGCTCCGATATAACTTATCATACGGTATGTCTTATACTTTGGGTCACCAGTTTCCTGATATTTCATATTGTTTCTGATTCCCATGTAAACACCTGCTCCGATACCTCCGTAAACCACCGGAAGTTTCCAGTAGTCTCTGTTGAAAATCTGACCGCTGCCCGGCATGATGGCCGAACCCAACAGCAGGTAGCCGGGTGTCAGAGTATCTTTACGGGCAAAGCCTCGAAACATCTTTTTGAATGAAACGCCAGATGTGGTGTCAGACTTGACGTCACTCTCCTTATTTACACCACCGGTGCTGACGTCGGATCCCGGAGGACCGACAAGAGAACCTGTTTCCGACCCTGTCGTACTCTTCTTAAATTGAGCTTGCAGATTGCAACAAAGCCCAATAAGCAATAAAACTGATAATATGTAACGGCGCACTATCTTCTTACTTATAAATTCTTCTCTTGAATTGCTTTTAAAAAGTTATCTACCTCTTCTTCAGTATTAAACCTGACCGTCATTACTCCGTTGCCCTTGTTGGACCGCTTGATGGAAACATTGTTATTAAAATATTTCCCAACGATTTCTGCGACTTTGTAATAATTGTCCGGAAGATAACTTTCAGGATTGTCTTCAACGCTCGGTGCTTTTGCCACCTTTTTGACGGTTTCTTCCAATTGGCGAACGGAAAGGTCTTTCCTGATTATAAGTTCACATAGTGTAAGTTGATTGTCAATGTCCTCTACCGATAGCAGCACTTTCGCATGTCCAACGCTGATCTTCCCAATCTTTACTGCTTTTTGAATCTCCGCCGGCAACTTGAGCAGGCGCAGATAGTTTGTGACGGTAGCTCTCTTTTTGCCAACTCTGTCAGCCATCTCTTCCTGAGTCAGATCACATTCGTCTATCAGCCTCTGGAAACTCATAGCAGTCTCAATGGCATCAAGATTTTCCCTTTGTATATTCTCAACGATAGCCATTTCCAGCATCCCGTTGTCATCAGCATGGCGAATATATGCGGGAACAACTTTCAGTCCCGCAATCTTTGCCGCTCTGAATCGGCGTTCTCCGCTTATGATCTGATATCTGTCATTGGCAATGCGACGCAGTGTCAGCGGCTGGATAATGCCGATGTTTTTTATGGACTCGGCTAATTCATTCAGAGCCTCTTCATCAAAAGAGACCCTTGGCTGGTATGGATTCGGCTCAATCTGATCAAGATATATCTCAGTGGTAGAGACAGGGCTTTCCTCCCTGACACTTTTTACCTCTCTATTGGCCTGAATATCATTGGCTTCAGCCAGTAGGGCACCCAGACCTTTTCCTAATACAGATTTTTTAGCCATTACGAATTCTTTTTAATCAATTCCTTTGCCAAATCCAAATATCTGCTTGTACCTGTCGAGATGGCATCGTATAAAATAGCAGGCTTTCCGAAAGAGGGAGCCTCGCTCAGTTTAATATTTCTTATAATAATCGTATCAAAGACCATGTCCTTGAAATGTGTCTTAACATCTTCCACTACCTGATTGTGAAGCCTCAATCTGCTGTCAAACATTGTGAACAGGAACCCTTCAATGGATAGGGACGGGTTAAGCCTTGTCTGAACTAATGTAATAGTGTTCAGTAGCTTGCCAAGCCCTTCTAGGGCAAAAAATTCCGGTTGCACGGGAATAATTACCGAATCTGCGGCAGTCAGGGCATTGACCGTAATCAGGCCGAGAGAAGGGGCGCAGTCCATGATGATATAATCGTACTTGTCACGGATGGGGTCTATGGCCTTTTTCAGGACGGATTCTCTGTTTTCCATATTAAGCATCTCTATTTCGGCACCGACCAGATTGATGTGAGAAGTGATGATCTTTAGATATTCAAGCTCTGTGTCCATAATAGTCTCTTCAACCTTCCTCTCACCGATAAGCACCTCGTAGATAGTGTTCATGGTATTTGAATCAGGGTTAAAATTCAGGCCTGATGTAGTGTTGGCTTGAGGATCTGCATCAATGAGCAGAGTCTTTTTTTCCAGCACAGCCAATGATGCCGCCAAGTTTATAGCGGTAGTCGTTTTGCCTACTCCTCCCTTCTGATTTGCAATAGCGATTACTTTTCCCATGTTAATAGTTTTATACTAAGCGACAAATTTACGAAATCTTTTTTTTAGTACGATAAATATATTAAATTTGTGGACAAATTATATTCGATGATAGAAGATTGGAAAGTTATTGTCAGCACCAAGTCCGGTGGCGGCAAAGCGGCTCAGGATTGGCCTAAAATCGCTGCGTTGCTCGATGCAAAAAATATTAAATATTCAGCAGTCTTTACGGAGCGTCGGTATCATGCTATGGATTTGGCCTCAAAGGCGATAGCTGAAGGATATCGTAAGATAGTATGTGTGGGAGGAGACGGCGCCGTACATGAAGCACTTAATGGGGTTTGTTCCCAAAAAGAGGTACCGTCAGACGAGGTTACGCTCGCAATCATCCCTGTGGGTTCAGGTAACGACTGGGCCCGTTTACACAATATTCCTCGCGATTACGCAAAAGATGTTGAGATTATAGCTGCCGAAAATACTGTATATCAGGATGTGGCACTTGTAAACTCTGTCTTCAAAGGACACTCCTACAAGCGATACATGATCAACATAGGAGGACTTGGCTTTGATGCCAACGTATGCCACCATTTTGACAGACTTAAGCTAAAAGGCAAAGCCACCGAACGGCAGTACTATAATTGCGTAGTCAAAGGCTTTTTAGGCTATAGTAATCGTCGGTTTAAAGTAATTGCAGACGGGGAGGTTATATACGAAGGGGATGTGTTTTCGGTAGCTCTAGGTATCGGGAAATATTCTGGGGGAGGCATGCTTCAAACTCCTGCGGCTGTGTATGATGACGGTTTGACGGATGTGACCGTGATAAAAAGGATGCCTAAATTGAAGATTTTGGTTCACCTTAAAAAGCTGTTTAAAGGCAATATTTACAATATACGCGAAGTTATTCATACCAAAGCCAAGGTGCTTGTTATTCAGGCCTGGCCTGCGTCACGTGTTGAGGTGGATGGAGAGTATTCGGGAGAAAGTCCTATTTTGGTGGAAACTATTCCTCACGCTATCAAGGCAATTAGAAATAATCTGACCTAATCCGACATATCATGCTCTCTATCATCATTTGTACATACAATCGTGATAAGTATATCTACAATGTGCTGGAAAGTCTCGCTCAAAATGATTACCCTGCGGATTGCTACGAGATAGTTTTGGTTAATAACAACAGTACCGACGAGACCCCTCTGGAGTGCAGTCGGTTTCAGACTGCTTTTCCGCAGGTTAACTTCAGATACTTTATTGAGACCAGTCAGGGACTTTCTTATGCCCGTAACAGGGGAATCGAGGAGAGTATGGGCGATATACTTGTCTATGTGGATGATGACGCCCTTGTTAATAGAGAGTATCTCTCCGCTTATGCCGATTTCTTTGAGAAACATTCTGAAATAGATGCTGCCGGAGGTCCGATTATTCCTAAATATGAGGTGGAAAAGCCTCGTTGGATGAGTCACTTTACAGAGCAGTTGGTCACTGGAGCCAAAGATTTAGGCAGTAATATGAGAGAGTTCCCGAAGAATGATTATCCCGGAGGAGGGAATGCAGGATATCGAAAAAGCGTCTTTGACAAAATCGGTCTCTTCAATGTGGAGTTGGGAAGAAAGGGAGACAGTCTTATCGGTGCCGAAGAAAAAGATATTTTTGATAAGATGGTTAATCTCGGTATGAGATTTTATTATTTGCCTAAAGCTATTCTGTATCATATCATACCTGCAAAGAAGCTGTCAATGGAGTACTTCGACAGACTGACTTACTCCATAGGAAAAAGTGAAAGGATGAGAACTCTCCATGTTGGTAAGTCAAAATATTACAAACGACTTGTTGCCGAAGCAATTAAATGGGCCGCATCAATAGTGTTGTGTTTTTGCTATACTATGGCATTTTCACCTGTAAAAGGAGGCAAGTTGTTGAGATTCAGACGAAATGTTACAAAAGGGTTGACCGGACATTAATTGGGATATGAGAACATTACTGAAAGACAGGAGGATAAAGATATTTACAAGGTCATTCGACCTTAGACTGTACAGCTATGCAAAAGAGTTGTTTGACGGTATTGACGGTATTCAGACAGTGAGACTGACTGATCAGACTGCAGATGGATACTTCTACACTATGCTGAAGGACACCTCTTGCGATATAGCGATAAATATTGACGAAGATGCGTTTCTGACGGGGCCGAAAGCTTTACTTGATCTGGTTGAATATGTGATCCTCAACGGCTATGCAAACGCAGGCTGTCAGGATGGGGGAGCGTATGCTGCAAGAGCGGGTAATCCTTTGGTTACCAATCCTTTTTTTAATGTCTTAAATTTGGAATTAATTCGTACAAAGTTCAGTCGAGACGCGATTAGGGAGTTTGATTCGGCGGGTGTTATCCCCCGGATGAAAGCCGATTTTCCGCAGGAACTGCTCACGACTCCATACAACTTTGAATGGGTGGATTATGAGCCTTATTTTAAGTTTTTTATCTGGCTTGCCTATAACTTCAAGACGCTGTATCTTCCGAGTGGCAGATATAAGGATGGAATAACTACCATATTGTACAACCAGAACCATGAAGAGCTCTGTTATCATACATGGATGGCGAGATTTTATTCTGTTCCCGACTTTTTTGTCAGGTTCTTTCAGAAAAATACGGGTATGCAGAAACATAGGATTGAGCACGTTATCAGCATGGCGTATGCTGATCGAAATATGCTCAGACCGGACTTCTCTTTAGTGCAAAAACTCTCTTTTTTCGGCAACAAGATCGCCCGCTGGTGCATAAAAGTGCCTCAGAGAGTTGCCGGATGGCCTCGCAAAATAAGCAAAAAGTACAAAAAGCTAAGATCTAATTAGCTCATTTCTGCGTTTTTTACAACTGTAAATACCATAAGCAGCGCAACCAATCATGGTTGCGAACATAAGGATTATGCAGATTAGTGAGATAGTGTCTCCCTTCTTCACGCTTTCCGGCTCAAACTCAAATTTTATGTGATGTTTTCCTGCCGGAACGTTCAAAGCTCTCAGGGTATAATTGACTCTAAAATGTTCCACATTCTCTCCATCTATAGTCGCTTTCCATCCGTAAGGATAGTAGATCTCGGAGAAGACAGCTGTATTAGGCTTAGTTGAAGATGATTGATATTCAACAGATTTAGGAGAGTAATCCGTCAGTGCAATAATTGCCTGACTATCATGCCCTGCAGTTTCCTGCAGTACAAATCTCTCAAATTGCCTGTCAACGACGGCCGTAGTGTGCAGGTCTATCCGGCTTAGGGCATCGCATTCCTGATTGGCATTGTCGGCCACTTGAAGATTATCTACAAACCACGCATTGCCCATGGCGTGAGGGTTCTGTACAGGCAGCTCTTTTCCACCCTGAAGAGGCACAATGACATACTTCATATTCAGCATATTAAGGACAGTGAAGTTATTTCCGTCACAGGCGGCGAGGTTGCCTCCCGTATTGGCAATATCGGTAAATAGCGGCTGAAGTTCAGGTTGCAGGTGCATATCAATCATGTCCTGATAACGGCGCAGCTTGGCAGCCGAATAGCCTCCAATGGATTTCAGATAGTAGGAAGTGCGGGCCTCATTGAAAGTATTGGATGACAGATTGAGCGTTCTGAAGTAAGACGGGTCCTGCAATATGGTCTTTTCGGCATCCGTCATAATAAAGGCATTGTTTCTGTTTCTGACGGATACAAAATCGTCATTGTTAAAAAATCTCTTGTCTACGCCCCACATATCTATTACGATCAAAGCGGTTAATGCGACACCGAACCATTTGGTCTTAAGCTTGTCTTTTGCAAACATATAGACCAGAGAAGCTCCGAGTATTATGAATAGGAAAGATCTCCATGAGTCAGCCTTTAACATGGCCATTCTTTGATGGACAAGCATAGGCTTCAGCCATTCAGGCATTTGTGCATCGACCGGAGCACTGAAGTCAAAAATAAAACCGCCAAAAAGTGCAAACATTAACGAGACTGCAGCAGTAATAGCGGCAGAAATGTATATGCTCTTGAAAAGGTGCTTTTTTTCAACCCGTTTTTCGCATATTTCTCTAAGAGCCAAAAATCCCAGCAGAGGCATGGTGATTTCAGCCACAATCAGGATAGAAGAGACGGCTCTGAATTTGTTGTAAACAGGGAAGTATTTAAAAAACAGCTCAGTGAGCGGCATAAAATTGTGACCTAAAGATAGCAGGATGGAAAATAGAGTCGCTACCAGTAATGCCCACTTATAAGGGCCTTTAACTATCAGTAAACCAAGGATAAATAGAAAACAGACGATAGCTCCCATATATACGGGACCGGCAGTGAAAGGCTGATCTCCCCAATAGGTTGGAGCCTGTTTACAGATTTCCCTGGCATTTGAAGCAGGAACACCACCGGCAACCATTTCTTTATACAAAACGGAATCCGTGCCAAGTTTCATCCCCGAAGATCCTCCCATAAAGTTTGGAATAAGAAAAGTCATAGTCTCGTCAATCCCGTAACTCCATGCAGTTGCATACTCCAAATCAAGCCCCGAACTTGGCTGAACTTGAGTATCACCATTCGCTTTGACGAGGTCGGAATGGCCGCCCCTCATAGTCTGAGAGGCATATTCGGAGTTGGCAAAAATGTTGGCACTTCCGATGCCCATACCGATTCCGAACGAAACGACAAAGATGGCAGTTGCAATCCAGAAGTCTTTCATTCTCTTCTCTTTAATGTGAGTGTAAAGCACGGCAAAGAACAGAACTCCAATCAGCATGCAGATGTAGTATGACATTTGCGGGTGGATAAAAAATCCCATCGGAATAAAAAACATGGTAAATATTGCACCCCAGCCGTATTTCTTCTGATACGTGAGCAAAAAGCCTACAAGTACCATCGTCATCCATGTGATAGCAATACACTTTCCGTGGTGTTGGGCAGCGATTATTATAAAGAAATAAGATGAGAAAGCTATGGCAAATGCGCCGGCCATACTGATCCACTTGTCAACTTTAAAAGATCTGAGCAGAATATAAAAGGCTATCAGATAGAATAACAGAATAAATATCACATTGCGTGCTCCCCATTGAAAGAAGAGATAGAACGGGCGTAATACGACGCTCGACAGGTAACGCCCGCCGCCAATCTGATAATTTGGCATTCCGCTGAACATGGCGCCGGTCCACCATGACGCATCTCCGGTCTTCTGTGTGAATTCACGACACTCTTGGGAAGCAGCCATTCCGTTGATGTTGTCAGGTGCATATACAACCTCGCCACGCATGGCAGGCTCACAATAGATTATTGCCGCTATCGCGAAAATTACTCCAATGATAAGATTGGGAAGAATGTCCCGTTTGAATTTTATTTTTGTCATATCTTTTTATTTTTTTATTCTGAGAATTTTGTCGGCAATATGGTTGACCTCTTCCGAAATCTTGAGCTTGTATATTAATGTGCATCCGATTGCTACAACCACAAATGTACGCACAATACCCTCTACTATCTGCAAGAAAAGATAGCTGATGTTACATTGTGATGAGACAAATCTTGATATCAGGTAATTGAATGCCAAAAGTAAAATGGCAATGAAGACAACCTTCAGTTGATTGATTGAAAATATGGAGGTTTTGAGCTTGACCCATGTCACAGTCAAAATCACTCCGTAGTATATTGCGTATGAAAAAAGTGTCGCGCAAGCCGCTCCGTTCATTCCCCATAGCGGAATGAGCATATTGTTGAGTATTATGGCCGTAGTGGTGAGAATTATGGCGAAAAACAGCGACACATAATAATATTTTGAATATCCTACAACTGAATATCCTATCTGGAAGGTAGAATAAAGCAAACGTGAGATCGACAGTATGCAGACGACAGTTTTTCCGGACATATAGGTCTCTCCGTTAGGTAAGATATTGAAGATCAGGTCTAAATTAATCCAGAGACAAATAAAAATCAGTATTCCTGCCAACAGTTGATGAAGTGACACTTTTTTGAGTAGAACGTTTGCCGCTTTGATGTCATTATCCTTGATTGCCTGTGAAAGTTGGGGTTGAACTATGGTACTTAAAGAACGGGAGGGAATGTCAATTATCGTGGCGATATAAGTTGCGATTGCAAATATGCCGGTGTATTGGAGACCCATTTTTGCCGAGACAAAAAAGCTGTTTAGAAGTGGGGTAATGTTGCCCATTAAGGCACTAAGAATCAAAAACAAGGTATAGAATGCAAAGGATCGTTTTATTTCCGGCGTGATAAACTTGAAATCCGGCTTGAAGGAGACTTTGCCGAAGCTGCAGACATATATTACATTGATTACTGCTGCCAAAAAGTATATTATACAGTATGCAATTACAAGGGCATCAAGATCAATAATTTTGAGGCCAAAAAGAATATAACTGACAAGCAGCCCGAGTCTTATTCCCACCTCCCGTATCATTTTAGGTACGGAAATTCGCATTAAAATGTTTGCATTTGTCTCAAATACAGACAAATACAACATTGAAAAGGAGAGAGGGATGATAAAGTAAAAGTAATTGACAAATAAAGGAGAATTATCTGCAAACTGCTTGATAACCATATCTTTAAAGGCAAGGAACAGAATAAGATAAATTAGAAAACCTATGAAAGGAACTATAAGGCTCCAGAAAAAGATACCGTGATCCTTCGTGTTTTTATCCTTGAAATAGGGAAAAAATCGCAACATTGAAGAATTTGTTCCAAGTTGCGCTAATCCGGCCAGTAGAACGGATGCATCCACAAGTACCCTTGTAAGGCCTATTTCCTCCTGGGTGAGGTAATGGGTCAGGATAAAAAAAGTAGTAATAAAGCCGATAGCTATACCTACATAGTTGGCAATGGTCCCCTTTATGCTTTGTCTAATTACTACTCCCATATATGGTTTTCTATGTTGCAAATATACTAAAAATGCCGTTATGTGCACTTTTGCCGCCAAATCATTTTTTCGGATGTCGAAAAAACACTAATTATAATTCCCGGTTTTTATTACTACATTTGCGCCGTATTAAACAAAGGTATAGGAGGATATTATTATGAGACGTATTTTTATTTTGTTTACATCAATGGTTTTGGTAGTTACATCATGTGTACGCTATCAGGAGCCGCAGACGGATAAGGACAAACCTTCCGAAGATCTTGTGCTTGATTTCGCTTTTGAGACCAGGACCGAGAGAACAATAACTGTTACTGCAATTATTGAATTGGGTAAAGGCGCCGCAGGTGTGCTTTTCATTGTGTTTGTTGAAAACCCTTACGGAGAAGAGGGAGAGAGAAATTCGGAGATATTGCCTATTTATCAAGGCTATACGGAGGCATCCGGAAAGTTGACAATTCCAATTAACATACCGAACAGTACAGAGAGAATATATGTACTTCCGGAGTATGCAGGCTTTGGCCCAATGCTGGATTTCTCAACCAAGGACTTCGGTGAATCTCTTTCTCTTGATTTCAAGGGTACGCAGTTGCCTGAAGGGACGAAAACAAAAGCTGCAACAAAGGCATCCGTTGCACCTCGAGATGCGATAAAGAAGGGTGTCAATTACAATTTTTATACTTACTACACTGAGTCGGAATATAACGCAGCTGACGGAGTGTTGGATTCAGGTTGCGAACTTGTTTCTTATGAGGCACTCTCTACAGAGTTTAAGTCAATGGTTAATGACTGGTTCCCTGAGTCCGGCTTCAATTATAGTAGCGAGCTTACAACCGATTCCGATCTGTATATTGCAAGTGACGATACTGAAGTCTGGCTTACTTACATTGGCGATGGCGGTTATAGCAATAATAATCCGAATATTTGGAATTCTTTATATTTTTACACATATACGGATGCTACAAAGCCGAATGCCACTTATTTCGAGCCTGGTCTTATAGCAAAGACTAACGCTATTCAACTGACTGCTGCGTTTATCAATACCTATCCGGACAAGACCGCCTCAGGTACTAAAGTTCAGCTTTTGTACTGGAATGGCACAAAATACGTTTCTTCTTTCCCTGTAGGTACGTATATAGGATTTGCATTGGTTAACTTCGGGTACAAGAAGTCTAACGGTACTGTTGGCTTCAATATTGAACGTGGAAAAGAAAAATTCACAACGCATACATTGAATACCGACGGTCAGATTCACGGTATTTTCCAATGGAGTGATCTCTATCAATGTTTTGTATTGGGTATGGAAAATTACAACGTGAAAGATGCAGACTTCAATGACCTGCTTCTGAAGATTACAACGTCAAAGAAGGCAGACCTTGCAGTTGAGAGACCTACTCCTAATGTTTCGGCTCCGGAATATTCATACGCAGGTACTGTGGCATACGAAGATACATGGCCTGACAAGGGAGATTATGATATGAATGATTTTGTGACGGACTATCAATATGACCTGATTAAGGTTGCAGGGACAAACACTATTTCGGGTATCAGGGTAACTTTCCACCCTCTTGCTGCCGGTGCCTCTCAGGTAAACGGTTTCGGAGTGCAGATACCTATCCTTACCACAAATATTGCAAGTGTTACCGGTGGTACCCTTGAAGATGGTCAGACATTAGCTACTACGATTGTATATGATGATGTAAAAAGTGCTTTTGGTGGTGTGGAAGGGTTTGTAAATACGGTACATGGTAAGCCTGTGATTTCGGCTTCAACTGCTGTTATCGAATACACTTTCGTTACCCCTTTGAATGAGAAAAATGTCTATTTCAGCGGTATCAATCCTTTCCTGTATAAGGCTGAAGATCGTGGAAGAGAGATACACCTTGTCAATTATGCACCTACTTTAAAGGCCAATATGAACACATTCGGTACATTGTATGACAAGTCAGTTCCTTCCAGCGGCGTTTATTACAGAATGGATAATACATTCCCTTGGGCTGTAGATATAGCCAAGTCTCATTTGACAGTTTGGAAGTATCCAAGAGAAAAGATTAACATCAAAGATACTTATACTCACTTCGGCGGATGGGTGGACAATCCTCAGATTGTTTGGTATGATGCTACTGTTGCAGACAACATCGTTCCCGAAAACATCTTTGTGAATGTGGAAGAGTAAGAGTTGATGGATAGTTATATCAAAGGGGATGGCTAATAAGTAGTCATCCCCTTTTTTAGATCCATGGATCACACGGACTATTTGGACAGTGCGGCAATGGCGCTGCCTATAAGGTTTACGTTTTGTGCCTGATTGAAGACAACCTGAGTCTTCGGCATTCCGAAGTCACCTAAAAGAGCATTGATGCCATCCATCACTATTTCATGGTAATCCTTTCCGAAATCGTATTTGCTCCAAAACAGGCTGCCGTCGGCTGTAACGAGTACTTTCCTGACAGGTTTCCTGTCTAACGAAGACAGTTTGACTATGAGTCCGGCAAGGGATGCGGCCACAAGCAAAGCAGAACGTCTGTAGATCTGGCATGCAACGGTTACATATTGCTCTTCGTGAATGTCAGGATAGTTCATCATGTCTGTCAAGTCCTTGGCATTGAAGTTTTTATCAAATTTGTTCAGGGGAAAAGAGGATTGCATCACCTCTCCCAAATACATTCCTGATACTGCCTTTTCAAAGCGTTGACGTCCACGGCTGCCAGAGTTGAAATCGACAAATTCATCAATCTTTGTCAGATAAGGAGGCCTGAAGTTGCCTGACTCAAAGTTAACAGGTATATCAGAACTGAAGTCGACACCTTTCATTCCCTTGATCTTACCTATAGCTGAGGCGGGTATCATGGCGGCCATATTGGTACCGGTACCTACAATCAGGCCGATGTAGGCATCGTATCCCGGAATGGCCATACCTGCAAACAGACTTGCTACAGTGTCGTTTATGACCTTGATTCCCGTGAATTTAGGGGTTGTATTTTTATTCAGGTAGTTTAGCAGGTGTTCTCCGACAGGCTTACCCTCCATTTCAGGGATATTCACACCTTTGGTCCAATATTTTAGCTTAGCGTCTCCATTTTGCAGAGAATCTGCAGGATAGGAGAAGCAATACCCGATAGGCATCTCCTTTTCGCGTACAAGCGAAATAATCGGGTCGGCCATAGCCCGGAGCAACTTTTCTTCAGTATAGCCTGGCTCTTTGATCTTTTCAAGATTTTGCTTGATTCCCTGATTATTAGGGTGCACTTCTGTCTTTCCGTTGAGGATGGTGACTTTTGCCACTCGGTAGTTTGTACCACCAAGGTCCAACACTGTTGCCGTTCCCTCTACCTTGTCGGATTTAGGTTGGATAAAAGTAGGAAGGCAGGCTAATTCATTGTTGCTGTCATCATTAGATAGACCTTCGTCAATTCTTCTCTGGAGTTCGTTGGCAATCTCTTTTAACTGTTCGCAAGAGAGTGCGAATATGTTTTCTGTCATAGTTGTAAGTTATTTCGTGTCAAATGAATAGTAAGTCGTGGTAGAATAAGTTTCTCCAGGGCGCAATACCGGAGAAGGAAACATAAAATGGTTGGGGGCATCGGGAAAATTTTGAGTTTCGAGAGCAACTCCCGTTCTATAGCTGTGCCGGTCTCCATTTCTGCCAACATCCTTGCCGTCCATAAAGTTGCCGCTGTAAAACTGAAGTCCCTTTTGATCTGTCATAACCCTCATCGTGATACCGGTAGAAGGCTCATAGAGTTCTGCTGCAAAAGTCATTGCTTTCGGATTGCCTGAAGGCTTGTTGAGGACCCAGTTGTGGTCATATCCTCCGGCAAATGCTATCTGTTCGTAATCAAGTGTGTTAATTCTGTCTCCAATGGCAGTCGGGATTCTAAAGTCTAACGGTGTACCTTCAACAGGAATAATGGCACCTGTAGGAATAAGCTCACTGTCAACAGGGGTGAAGCTATCGGCATTGATAGTAAGTATATGAGTATTGGTAGTGTGTGCGGATGTTCCATGCAGGTTGAAATAGGCATGCGAGGTAAGATTGATAATGGTCGGAGCATCTGTAGTAGCTTCATAGCTGATTTCCAATTTATTGTCAGGCAGGAGCGAATAAGTTACGGCAACTTTTAGATTGCCAGGATAACCTTCTTCTCCGTCTTTTGATAAATACTCCATCTTGACCTTATAGTTGCTCAGTTGCGTAGCTTTCCAAAGTTTTGAACTGAAGCCGTTGGTGCCGCCGTGCAGATGATTCTTTCCGTCATTGAGGGAGAGATGGTAAGTTGTACCGTCAAGGGTAAATTCTCCTTTTCCGATACGATTGCCGTATCTGCCGACAATCGGGCCGCAATTGATATCCGAAGAGTTGTAATACTCTTGAACAGTGTCATATCCCCAAACAACTTCGGTAGGAAGGCCGTTGGCTGCAGGGACAACGATGGAAGTGATTCGCGCGCCGTAATTGGTGACTTTGACCTCCATTCCGTTGCCGTTGTTCATTGTATAGATTTGAGCTGTTTCCTGAGTGCAGGAGAGCGATAAAAACACAATAAGAGTAAAAAGAGGAAAATTTTTCATATATTTATGTCCTAATTATAATTTTCAATAAAAAACAACCTATAAATTTATGAAACATTTTTGGATTACAGCACTTTTAATTCTTATATCGGCCACTTCATTTGCTCAATGGCAGCCTGCAGGTGACAGGATTAAGACTCGGTGGGCTGACAACGTTGACCCTCAGAATCCACTTCCCGAGTATCCACGGCCTATTATGCAACGGGCACAGTGGCAAAATTTGAATGGGCTTTGGGATTATGCAATCCTCCCTGCAGGACAAATTCCTTCAGAATTTCAGGGTCGGATACTTGTCCCTTTTGCTGTCGAATCGAGTCTTTCGGGAGTAGGGAAAAAGGTGGGTGAGGA
Source organism: Bacteroidales bacterium (assembly GCA_028691975.1). Taxonomy (GTDB): domain Bacteria; phylum Bacteroidota; class Bacteroidia; order Bacteroidales; family UBA932; genus Cacconaster. The sequence goes on from JAQUYF010000003.1 coordinate 24,368, forward strand.
GAATGAAATATGGTACACGAGAAGTTTTAATATACCGGGGAAATGGAGTGGAAAGAGAATACTTCTTCACTTTGGAGCAGTTGACTGGAAGGCGGATGTTTGGGTAAATAATATTAAGGTTGGAAGTCATACCGGTGGATATACTTCGTTTGAGTTTGACATTACGGCTGCTTTGGTCAAGGGCGAGAATACTCTGAAAGTGAAAGTGTGGGATCCAGCAAATAAAAGTTTTCAACCTCGTGGAAAGCAGGTTGCTGAGCCGAGAGGTATCTGGTACACTTCGGTTACTGGTATCTGGCAGACTGTATGGATAGAACCGGTACCTGAAAAGTACATAGTATCTCTAAAGACTACGCCCGATCCGGATAGAAGTCTTTTTAGAGTTGAAGCTATTCTCTCACAATGTGATAAATCCGGCATCATTGAGGTCGTATTTTCCGAAGGGGGAAAAGTAGTGGCTTCCGGAAAGTCACTTGTCGGCACTGCAGTGGAGGTATCAATAAAAGATCCTGAACTTTGGAGCCCACAGAAGCCGTTCCTGTATGATATGGAAGTATCTCTGATCAGCAACGGTACTGTAATAGACAGGGTTACAAGTTATGCGGCAATGCGCAAAATCTCTTACGCAAAAGATAAAGACGGTATTATGCGCATGATGCTCAACAATAAAGCACTATTTCAATATGGTCCGCTTGATCAGGGATGGTGGCCTGACGGACTTTACACGGCTCCGACAGATGAGGCATTAGCATACGATATTGCCATGACTAAAGAGATGGGATTCAATATGATACGTAAGCATGTGAAGGTGGAGCCTGCCCGCTGGTATTATCATTGTGATAAGCTTGGCGTCATTGTCTGGCAGGACATGCCGAGCGGTGACGGTTCTTCCCAATGGGATATGAGAGGTTTCTTTACAGGGACAGAGTATGACCGTACTCCGGAGTCGGAAGCTAATTACCGTAAAGAGTGGAAAGAGATAATGGACTATCTTTACAGCTATCCTTGTATTGCAGTATGGGTTCCGTTTAATGAGGGATGGGGGCAGTTTAAGACAAAGGAGATTGCGGTATGGACCAAACAATACGACCCTTCAAGACTTGTGAATTCTGCAAGTGGTGGCAATCATTTTGTATGCGGAGATATTCTCGATCTTCACAATTATCCGAACCCTGATATGTACCTGTATGATACACAGCGTGTAACGGTGTTGGGTGAGTACGGTGGCATCGGCTATGTCATCAAGGATCATATCTGGGAGCCGGATCGCAATTGGGGTTATGTCAAATTCAATAGTTCAGACGAAGTTACATCCGAGTATATCAAATATGCAGAGATGCTTAAGTCTATGATTAAGAGAGGCTTTTCGGCTGCTGTTTATACTCAGACCACTGATGTGGAGATAGAAGTTAACGGTCTTATGACATACGATCGCAAAGTTGTTAAACCTGACCTTGAGAAGATCAAAGAAATAAACACTTCTATATGTAACTCATTGGCAGAGTAATCAATAAAGTTCTACGTTGTTGATTACGGGACAGGCACGTGAGCGTTTGACGGTGACTTTTACGGCGGTAGCAGGGCATGGCTTCCATCGAAGGATTCGTTTGTAGCCGATGGTCGTTCCCTCTGCTGTTTCTACCCATGGTTGGTTGTCACTTGAGCGACATTCTACCTTAAAGGATTCTATTCTCTGTCCTAAGGCTATGTATTCTTGCAACATAATAGCACTGATTGTTTGAGGTCTGTCCAAGTTTATAGTAAATGAACTTGTTGAGACTTTGTCGTCAGTTGTCCAGTAAGTGTCATACAATCCGTCAGTCAGATGTGCAGCTGCATATTTGGACTTTCTACTTCTCGTGTTGGACGCGGTTACCGTGGCATTTGCAGCCAAATTATGGCCGAAGGCTTTTTCCCGAGCTGCTCGAAATTCCATCAGTCGTGCCGAGTCGGCAGGGTGGATGCGTCCGCGGCGGTCAGGTGGTACATTCAATATCAGGTTGGCATTTCTGCCTACTGAATTGCAGTATATCGTCATAAGTTCATCAACAGACTTTACCTTATCGTCGGTAGAAGAGGAGTAAAACCACCCCGGACGTATGGAAACATCCGCTTCGGCCGGAATCCAGGAGGCTCCGTCACGATTGCCGTGATTGAGGATTTCAGATGAAGGAGCTTTTAGCCCGGGCTCAAACCCTTCAACATCGAGCCTTGACCAGTTGGTCTCTCCTGCAAAGCCATTCTCATTGCCTACCCAGTGACATCCTGGCCCTACATCGCTGAATATCACTGCGTATGGAGAGTTGAGATAGACACTGTTGTTGAAAAGTGGCCAGTCATACTCCTGAATCTTCTCTTTTGAGCCGTTCGCTCCGTCAAACCACTGTTCGAAGAGTGGTCCGTAGCGGGCATGAACTTCTTTAATAGTGTTGGCAAAGACCTCATTGTACTCAGGTGTTCCGTAAGCAGGGTGATTCTGGTCCCATGGTGAAATATAGACTCCCAATTTAATGCCTTCAGCTTTACAGGCTTCAGAAAGTTCTTGCAGTACGTCACCCTTGCCGCCTCTCCACTTGCTCTCGCGTACAGTATGGGAGCTGTATTTGCTTGGCCACAGGCAAAATCCGTCATGGTGCTTTGCCGTGATTATGATTGCAGTCATTCCTGCATTCTTCGCCACTTTTGCCCACTGACGACAGTCAAGTGCTTCAGGAGCAAATACTTCAGGGTTCTCTTTTCCATCACCCCATTCAACATCCGTAAATGTGTTGGGTCCAAAATGTACGAACATATAGTATTCCATCTTCTGCCACGCTAACTGCTGCGGTGAAGGTGTGGGTCCGAAAGGAGCTACCGGATCTTCTATAATGCATATCTGATGAGCGTTACCGGATTGGAATGCCACCGGACCTGCCATTTGTACAAGTTTGTTGTCTTTATCCAGCAGGGAGATTTGCTGCGGCGCAACGGCAAATGTGACAGTGCGGCTATCGCCGGTCGGGATGAAAACCCGCTCATATCCTACAAGGTACTTGAGAGGTGCCTTTAATTTGCTGTTTGGAAATGAGGCAAAGAGTTGAACAACTTCTTCTCCGTCACAGGATCCTGTGTTAGTGACGTGTACAGTGACCTTTACAGTGTCACCGACAACCCCTTCTATTTCATCCATCATGCAGTCAAAAGTTGTGTAACTTAGCCCATATCCGAATTCATATAAAGGTTTACCTTTGAAATATCGATATGTCCTGCCATCCATACTGTAATCGTCAAATTCAGGTATGTCATCAATATTCCTGTAAAAAGTAACCGGAAGCTTGCCTGAAGGATTGTAGTCTCCGAAAAGAACGTCGGCCACAGCATTTCCTCCCTCTTGCCCGGGATACCAAACCTCTAAGATAGCAGGTATATTTTCGGCCTCCCAATTGATTGCAACAGCACTTCCATTGCATAGAACAAGAGCTGTCGGCTTTCCGAGAGCCATTATTTTACGTGCAAGATTGCTCTGTATTTGTGGTAACTGTATGTCGAGTCTGTCCCCCTTTTCAAATCCTTTTACCTTGACAGGCATCTCTTCACCTTCAAGTTGAGGGCTTAGCCCCATACATAAAATGACAATATCCGCATCTTCGGCAACATCAATGGCTTTCGATTCAAGATCCTCAGGCTTTTCCCATAGAAGTCTTGTCATCGGATATTCAGTATCATTTTGAAAAAAAGTCATTAAGAGGGGATATGCTTTACCCCCTTCGAGAGAGACCTTTTCATATCTCTTCTGCGGCTGATGCGAATCGTTGCACTTTGCAATCTCTGTGTTGTCTATGTAAAGTGTAAAGCCATTAAAACCCTCGCCTCCGATATAGTACTCTCCTGTTACAGGGGGAACAAAATAGCCTGACCATTTTACCGAGAAATGCTCATAATCACCTCCGGCAGGGGAGCTATTCCACCATCTGAAGTCTACAGTTGAGTCAATTCGAGATAATTGTCGTTTTCCGCTCAGGTCGCTACTTCTGTAGTACTCTCCTATTAATCCGTTGATAGTCAGTGTGCTGTCCGTGTATAAGTATTTATAATCGATTACTGTCAGATAAGGAAGTGTTTCGGCAAGTCTGCACCCTGGGGCATAAACCACCTCGGCATCTGTTATCTTTGTCTTAATGCCGTCAAGTAGTGTGATCGGATGTGTCGGAAATCCATTATAGTTGGCAAGCAGCACATCAGTATCATCTCCGTTAGGGCCTATGACGGCAATTTTTTTTACATCCTTCGAAAAAGGAAGCGTACCGTTGCTGTTTTTAAGTAGAACTATAGATTTTTGTGCCGCTTTACGTGCAAGAGAGCGATGCTCTTCGCTCTCAACTACGCTGTATGGGATAGAAGAGTATGGCACCTCTGATTCCCTGTCAAACTGACCAAGCTTCATGCGGGCTATAATGATCCTTTTTACTGCCTTGTTTAAGTCATCTTCTGTCAAAAGCCCCTCATTTACGGCATCCACCAAGTACTTGTAGGAGGTGCCGCAATTAAGATCTGTTCCGGAGCGTACTGCCAGTGCTGCAGCCTCTTTTGGCCCCTCCATCATATTGTGTGCATCTTCGTTGTAAAAGTCTGCAATCGCCCAGCAATCTGAGACAATATAGCCGTCAAAGCCCCACTCTTTACGAAGCAGGTCGGAAAGATATTTGTTGCCACAGCAAGGCATACCGTCCAGTCTATTGTATGCACACATGATCGATGCAACTTTACTTTCCTGCACAACTTTTTTAAACTGAGGCGTGTAGGTCTCCAAAAAGTCATAGTCCGAAGGCTTTACATCAAACGAATGGCGATTGTATTCAGGACCGCTGTGAACGGCAAAATGCTTTGCCGTAGCGATGCTCTTGAGGTATTTGGGGTCATCTCCCTGAAGTCCCCTGATATATTGAACGGCAGTTTCTCCGGTTAGATATGGATCCTCTCCATAGGTCTCCATACCGCGCCCCCATCGAGGGTCACGGACTATGTTTATATTTGGAGTAAAGAATGTTAAACCTCTGTAAATCCCTCTTTTGTTGTGAGATACGAAGTCGTTATATTTGGCTCTTGCCTCATCTGATACGGCATTCCCTATTTCATGCATCATCTCTCTGTCCCACATTGCCGCCATACCTATTGCCTGCGGAAATACTGTGGCCTTACCGGCTCGAGCGACACCGTGCAAACATTCATTCCAGTGGTTGTAAGCAGGGATTCCAAGCCTTTCAATTGCCGGAGAGTCATATCTTAAGAATGCGACTTTTTCCTCAAGAGTCATTCGTGAGATAAGGTCATCCGCTCTTGTTTCAAAGTCAAGTGAGCTGTCTCTGTAAGCAGGAGTCTCTCTGCATGAGACTATTGAGACAATTAGTGAGCAAATTGCCGAAGTTCGGATGATAGCACGGCGGAGAGCATGTCTGTGTTGTTTCATTATTCAAGTATGATATTAAGTTTCCGATCGGGTTTTAGCTGATCTTCAGGAATTTCGAGCATGATAATTCTCTCTTCACCCGGGAGCAGATTGAAATAGCCGTCAGAGAAAAGTGCCGGCAAAATATCATTTACGCTGTGTTGCGTTTTATCAACGGTGACAGCTCTAAGTTTTATTCCCGTAATAAGTTTGTGGGAAGAGTTGCAAATCTTTATCTTATAACGCATTGCCTGACTTCCTTTCTCATTGTGGTTGCAGCCGTCGTCTTGTGTGCAGTCATTGTGCTGTGAGTGGATGTCATTCTGTGAGTTATCATTGCGCTTTGTTCGGTCACTGTGCTGTGAGTGGATGTCACTCAGCGTGAGATTATTGCCCTGTGAGTGGTTATTGCCCTGTGAGTGGTCGTTGCTATCACTCTGTGTGTAGTTACCACTCGGCGTGAGAATATCATTCTGTGAGTTATCACTGTGCTGTGAGTTGTTACTGCGCTTTGTTCGGTTACTGTGCTGTGAGTGGATGTCACTCTGTGAGTTATCATTGCGCTTTGTTCGGGCACTGTGCTGTGAGTGGATATCATTCTGTAAGTCGTCACTGTGCTGTGAGTGGATGTCACTCTGTGAGTTATCATTGCGCTTTGTTCGGTCACTGTGCTGTGAGTGGATATCATTCTGTAAGTCGTCACTGTGCTGTGGGTGGATGTCACTCAGCGTGAGGGTATTGCCCTGTGATAGATCATTGATATCTCTTTGCGTGCGGTTATCTTTATGTCCGTTGCGAAGGCTTTTATGTACCCGATGATTTGCAACGGAGGCGATTTGGATCCTGATAATCGCGTTTAGTCGTTTAGTGTCGTTTCTAAATGTTTTGCCAACGCAATAATCGTTTAATGAAAGTCTTTCATTATCACTGTTATACAACTCGAGACGGACTAAATACGCACTGTCGGCAAATGCCGGTTTGCCAATAGTAAAGCACTCCGTCAAGGAGTTTGCCGGAGCATCAAATAGTTCGAAATCGTTGACGTATTCCACTTTACCGATTAGACTTCCAAAAGTGTTGTAATATGAAACTTCAGCACGAAGATTACTTAGTGTGTCACGTGTTGTGTTGATTATCACCACTTTATTATCTGGATTCATCTGGATGTGAATTGGTTCACAAGCCTTTTTCGCTCCAAAATACGACCCTGGTGTTTCGTAGTCAAATGTATAAGTTTGCCAGATCATACTTGGCCATGCAGGGTGCGACATCCAGAGTATCAGACCGGTAGTGTTGTTCCACATCTTCGAGTTCCACCCTTCAAGCATCGCTCTCCACGCATCGTAGCAAATGCCCTGTGACGCTTCTGCAAATTGCTTCATCATTGCATTAGCCACGTTTGAGGCTGTTTCTGTGGCCGAGCTGTTGAATTTCTCTCCGCCGGCCATGTTTGAGGCTGTTTCTGTCGCCGAGTCGTCGAGTTTTTTGCCGCCGGCCACGTTTAAGGCGGTTTCTGTGGCCGAGCTGTCGAGTTTCTCTTCGCCGGCCACGTTTAATGCGGTTTCTGTGGCCGAGCTGTTGAGTCTCTCTTCGCCGGCCACGTTTGAGGCGGTTTTTGTGGCTGAGTCGTTGATTTTCTCTTCGCCGGCCACGTTTAATGCGGTTTCTGTGGCCGAGCTGTTGAGTCTCTCTCCTCCGGCCACGTTTAGGGCTGTTTCTGTGGCCGAGCTGTCGAGTTTCTCTTCGCCGGCCACGTTTGAGGCGGTTTTTGTGGCCGAGCTGTTGAGTCTCTCTTCGCCGGCCACGAATGAGGCGGTTTTTGTGGCTGAGTCGTTGATTTTCTCTTCGCCGGCCACGTTTAATGCGGTTTCTGTGGCCGAGCTGTTGAGTTTCTCTCCGCCGGCCATGTTTGAGGCTGTTTCTGTGGCCGAGTCGTCGAGTCTCTCTCCTCCGGCCACGTTTAGGGCTGTTTCTGTGGCTGATCTGTGTGAAGAAGTGAATGATGATAAGTCCATTTTGCCGGCAGCGGCAACATCTTTCAGGAATGCTTCCGAATTTTGAGATGTGAAGTGCAGGTCGTGATAGGCCCAGACGTCATTTAGCGGCCAGCGGTCCTCCGGGGCAATAAATTTGCGAAGAGTGGTAGCAGTAGGAATCGCAAAGGATCCCATCTCAGTGTTGAAGCCGTCAGCTCGGATAAGGGCATAATAAGAGGCATCTTCAAAGTAGTTCCATGGGCCGCTTGTCCCCATATTCAAGAATCTTGACTGACCGTGATAATGACGTGCAGGATCTTCATTTGCAATTAGTTCGGCAAATCTGTCTTCCAAGCCGGCAGGCGCAAATCCCTCATTGCGGGCACCCCAGACTGCGATGGAAGGGTGGTAGCGGAAGCGTTTGACCACATCCTCGACATTGATGAGGAAGAGATTTTGATCCAGAGGATCTACAGTATCTTCCCCTGTCATCCAGAAGTCATTCCATACAAGCATGCCGTATTCGTCTGCAAGAGTGTAGAACGTTTCCTCTGTAGATTCACCTGTCCAGTTGCGGATTATGTTGAAGTTAAGATCTTTGTGCAAAGCAAAAAAAGGTTCGAGTCGTGCCCTTGACGAGCGTTTCATGGCATCGTCCATGCCCCAGTTCCCACCTCTGCAGAAGATCCTTACACCGTTTACTACTATTACAAGGTTCTCTCCGACAGGATCATTTTGACTGATTGGCTCTATGCCGGCAAGATTGTGGCTCGCGAGAGTCGGGATATAGATATTTTTTTCTTTGGAAAACAAAACTCTCCGTTCATTATCGAATAGCGGCTCACGCTTGCCGTAAGTTGAGCCATAAATTCTCTCTGTCGGATTGAAATTAACTCTTACAGCGCGGCCTGCAGTTGTATCGCTCTGCAGTAAACTGACGGAATCGGAGATTATAATGCCTTCAGGATCATCGACCATCAATTCGTAGGATATTTCGCGAATGCCGAAGCGGAAGGATTTACTGTCGGAAAGGGTGCCCCTGTTACTATTGTCACAGCTTCCCTCACTACTGCGAGAGTTTCTTGCTCCAGCTCCAAGGCTCCCTTCCACTGCTCCAAAGCTCCCTGCTCCAGCTCCAAGGCTTCTCGCTCCAGTGCCAAGGTCTCCTGCTCCAGCTCCAAGGCTCCCTTCCACTGCTCCAAGGCTTCCTGCTCCAGCTCCAAAGCTTCTCGCTCCATCGTCCATGTCTCCTGCTCCTTTGTCAAAGGTCTCAAGCCGGAGCTTATAAAGATTTTGAGCGCCATAACCATTTGGCCACCACAGCTTTGGATTATCAATAATAAGTTCAGGATGCTCTTCGCATGATAATACGATATTCTTGACCTCATCAGGATAGAGATAGTAAGAGTGCCTTACAGTAATTTCCTGATCTCCATTTGTAATAGTGGCTACCAACTCACCGTTAATTACCTCTCCGGATACGTTCTCAATGGGCGTTTCAATGTAAATTGCCGCTTTGGAAGTGTCCGGAAGTGGCAGGTCTGTGGCGATGATGGGATTTTCTATCCTCAGATACCCTCCGGAAATAAGCCTGACATCTTGCCATATACCTATGTTTCGATCCCGTATGGCAGGCATCCAGTCCCAGCCGACACTTGCTATGAAAGTAGGGCCGTCAAGGCTGGTGGCTCCCCCGTTAAGTCCCTGCCCCTCAGACATACTCTGTTCGTGTGGAATACCGGGATGTTCAAGTGGAAAGACAGTAACTTCAAGTAAATTATCTTTTTCGCGGAGAATGGAACTTACCTCAAAAATGGCTCTGTGAAAGGCTCCGGCCGTTGCACCTATCTTTGTGCCGTTTAGTGAGATAGATGATTTATAATTGATTCCGTAAAAAGTCAGGTACATATTCTCATCAGCAAATCCTGTGGGAGAGTCAAAAGAGATGCTGTATCTCCAACTCATCTTTGAGAGAGAGTCGGGAATGGCCAAGTTATTCAGCCCGTAATATGGATTGGGGTAGAGGCCTGAAGCTACAAGTGTAGTCAGGACGGTCCCCGGTACGATGGCGTTATATCTCTCATTGTCAGAGCTATGCAGTACCCATCCGTCGCAAAGAACCCACTCGCGTACTTTATCGGTACTGCCTTGGTAGACCTGTTCCAGTCGAGAGGGGATCTCTCTGAATGGAACTATTTCGGACTTTTGGAATGGGGCGTTGCCTACAGGAAGCACTTTCTGTGGCTCTTTAAGACCGGCCCATACCTCCTGAGCCTGAAGGTTGCAACTGCACAAAGCCGCAAATGCAGTGATGATGGAAAGCAGGCGACGTGACATATCTGTTATTGTTTAGTTAAAAATTGATCGACAGCACGATTAAAGTCCACAGGGTTTCCGTTAGCTATAAAGTGGTCACCTTTAATTAGTTTTATCTCAGCATCCGGAATAGATCTGCCGATCAGCAATGTATGCTTTCTCTTTATCATATCCCTGCTCCCCGCCATTACAAGAGTTTTGGACTTAATCTTTTTCAGTTCAGCGACTGCAATATCAGGGTCATTAACCATCAGACCGAGCAGCTCCGCTTCCTTCAGTGCCTGAGTATCTTGGGATGCCTTGCGCATAGCTTTTTTGTAGCAACACCGGATCTCAACCCGGTATTTTAGTTTTTCTCCGCGAGGGGAGAGGTTGGCTCCGTCAACTATCAGTCGGTCAACTTTTTCCGGATATTTGATCGCAAACAGCAGGGCTATGTTACCTCCGTCTGAAAAACCGAGAATATGAGCTTTTTCCAGATGAAGCTGTTCATTCATAAAGTAAAGCAGATCATCTGCAAACTGACGGATGGTAAATGGTGCTGTTCCTCGAGGGGTAAGTCCGTGTCCGCGAGTATCTACGGCAATAACGCGGTATTTTTCTGTGAAATAATCGATTTGATTGGTAAAATAGGAGCTTTCTTCTCCGTTTCCATGAAGCAAAATTAACGGTTCTCCGCTTCCTTTCTCTTCGTAATGAAGTTCAATATCCATGTTAAGTCACTTTTCTTCTCCAAAGTTATCTATTTTTATTTGAAGATAAGCTATTTGGGCACATTCTTGATTCAGAATTAGTATATTTGTAAAAATTGATGAATAGTATGTCTGTTTTTTATGCCGTATCGATTGTAGGAGCTTTTATTATGCCCCATCCGCCTCTTATTATCCCGCAAGTGGGAAATGGCGAAGAAAAAATAATCCAAAAAACCGTGGATGCCTGTACCGAAGTGGCTGAACGGGTAGCTCAACTCAAGCCTGAGACGATCGTGGTATTGTCTCCGCATACGGTGATGTATGCCGATTATTTCCACATTTCCCCCGGATCTTCAGCTCACGGCAGTTTTGCCGATTATCGTGCGCCGGAGGTGCAAATAGATGTTGAATATGATACTGAGTTTGTCAAAGAGCTTTGCTCGGAGGCAAAAGAGTCTGATTTGCGTGCGGGCACGCTGGGAGAAAAGGATAGATCTTTGGACCATGCTACCATGATACCTCTTTACTTTATCGGACAGAAGTATTCAGGTTACAAGGTAGTGCGCATCGGGCTTTCAGGTCAGTCGGCCACTGAGCATTATAAACTCGGAAAGTTGATTGCGCAGACGGCTGAGAAGCTGGGCAGGAGAGTTGTTATCATCGCGAGTGGGGATCTTTCTCACAAGTTGAAGGATGACGGGCCTTACGGCTTTTCTCCCGACGGACCAAAGTTTGATTCGCAGGTGACTGAAGCTATGGCCGACGGTGATTTTCTGCAATTCTTGAGCTTTGACGAGGATTTTTGCGAATCTGCAGCCGAGTGTGGCTTGCGTTCTTTCAGGATTATGGCCGGAGCCTTTGACGGGATTTCAGTCGGGTCAGAGCTGCTTTCATACGAAGGGCCATTTGGCGTCGGGTATGGTGTGGCTGCTTTTTTGCCGAAAGGTGTTGATGAGTCGCGTCATTTTGATCTCCGGTTTGAGGAGAATGAACGCAGAAGGCTTGCCTCTATCAAGGCAGGGGAGGATGAGTATGTGCGATTGGCTCGTTACAGTGTGGAGACTTTCGTCAAAACGGGGAAGAGAGGCTCTGTAGCCGACTTTCTTATAACGGAAGATGTGGTAGACCGAGAAAAAGGAGAGATGCTTGGATCCCGTGCAGGAGTATTTGTCTCTATGAAGATAAACGGTATCTTGCGAGGCTGTATAGGCACTGTTTCGCCGGTGACCGGCTCTGTAGCCGAGGAGATATTGCGCAATGGCGTTTCAGCCTGTTCGGAAGATCCGCGTTTTGAGCCTGTTGAGGAGAGTGAACTCTCAAAGATTGTCTATGATGTGGATGTGCTTGGTGAGATCGAAGATATTCCAGATGAGTCGTATCTCGATGTAAGGAGGTATGGTGTGATAGTAAGCAGTGGTGGACGCAGAGGCTTGCTGTTGCCTGATCTTGAGGGTGTTAATTCTGTAGATCAGCAGATTGACATTGCTCGACAAAAGGCCGGTATTCCAAAGGGGCAAAAACTGAAGTTACAGAGATTTGAAGTAATTAGACATAAATAATATGGAAGCAATCTGCAAAATATGTCCGCGGCATTGTAACTTGTCCGAAGGACAGCCCGGTGCATGTCTCGGAAGGGTATGCAAAGATGGGGTAGTGGTCTGCAAAAATTACGGACATCTAACCGCCATAGCTTTGGACCCGATAGAAAAGAAGCCCTTGATGCATTTCCATCCGGGAAGTAAGATCCTTTCCGTGGGGAGCTACGGCTGTAATATGCATTGCCCTTTCTGTCAGAATTACGATATTTCCACGACAGATAAGGTCGAGACTTGGATGGTCTCTCCCAAAATGCTGGCAAAAAAGGCGCAGGAACTGACTGCAGAAGGCAATATAGGTGTAGCCTATACTTACAATGAACCTTTTATAAGTTACGAATACGTAATGGATTGTGCTGCAGAGGTTCACAAATTGCAGCTGCAAAATGTCGTAGTCACCAACGGAATGATTTGCGATGAGCCTTTGCAACAGATTTTACCTCTGATTGATGCGATGAATATCGATTTGAAGGCTTTTACCGACAAGTTTTACAAGATGGCAGGCGGTGACCTTGCAACCGTTAAAAACACAATTGCGGTTGCATCCGAGGTGTGTCATGTCGAAGTTACAACCCTGATTATTCCTGATTTGAACGACTCCGTCCAAGAGATGGAAGAGATATCACAGTGGATTGCTTCCATAAATGAAAATATACCATTTCACGTAAGTAGATTCTTCCCGTGTTACAAGATGGCAGACAGCAAACCTACTCCTGTAAAGATGGTCTATGATTTAGCAGATATAGCACGTAAATATCTCAAACACGTCTATACCGGCAATTGTTAAACAGATATAAACTAAATGATAATGATGAAACGCTTTCTTCTGTGCGGTGTAATGGCCGTTACTTTTTCCATTTCCGCATTGGCGGGAAAGCCGCATATAGCAGTAATCGCAACCGGAGGCACGATTGCAGGGACGGCAACAAGCTCTACAATGGCAGGATATACTCCGGCTCAACTTACTGTCGAATCGATCCTCACTTCCGCCCCGCAAGTACGTGAACTTGCAGATATTACCCCAATACAACTATGCAATATGGCAAGTCAGGCGATGAACAACGAGACTTGGCTTCGGCTTGCGCGTACAATTGATTCTCTGTTTGCAACGGGAAGTTATGATGGAGTGGTTGTTACACATGGAACTGATACAATGGAAGAGACAGCCTACTTCCTTCATCTTACAATTAAATACCCCAATCCGGTAGTGATTACGGGGGCGATGCGTCCCGCAACCGGATTGAGTGCTGACGGGCCTGTTAATCTTTTCAACTCAGTTGCCCTGGCCTCAAGTCCGTCTGCACGACACAAGGGTGTAATGATTGTAATGAATGATTATATTTTGTCGGCAGATGATGTCATAAAAAGCAATTCCGTTAATACCAATGCCTTTGAATCACCTAATTACGGAGCATTAGGGGTGATGCGTGGAGGTGTGCCCGAGTTCTTCAGGGAGCCGCTTCTTTGCCATACTGAAAATACTGATTTCTCGATATCTCAAATTGCAGAACTTCCTGTTGTCGATATTGTTTATTCTTATGCTAATGCAGATGCAACTGCGTTTAATGCGCTTGTTGAGCATGGAGCCAAGGGTATTGTCATTGCCGGGGTCGGCCACGGCAATTATACACCGTCAATTGGTGTGGCTGCCCGAAATGCTGTAAAGCAGGGGGTAGCCGTGGTGCGTTCAACGCGAATAATCGAGGGCGGGGTCTCTTTCGAATTAGAGGAGCCTTTTGAAGGTCAGATTTCGGCATTCTACAAGTCGCCGCAAAAAGCCCGCATCCTGTTGATGCTTGCTCTTACCCGAACTACGTCTCCTGCCGAGATTCAGGAGATTTTCCTGAAGTATTAGCTTGGTATAATTCATTATTCTTGCAATTTCAGCGAATAACCGATAACTTTGGCACCTGCAAAACGAATTAACATGATTGCTTTAGATTATTCCAAGCGTAATCCCGCTATTGATATTTTACGTGCCTTGACAATGGTCCTGATGGTGTTTGTCAACGATTTTTGGACTGTTAAGGGCGTTCCTTCATGGATGGCTCATGCGGCTTATGACCAGGACATGCTCGGTCTCTCGGATATTGTATTCCCATGCTTTTTATTTGCTGTGGGGATGTCTATTCCTTATGCTCTTGAAAATGCCTTTGCAAAGGGGCGCAGTGGCGTTCAGATTGTCGGACATATCTTGAAGCGGACATTGGCTCTGCTGATTATGGGAGTCTATCTGGTGAACACTGAAGGTGGAGTATCAAAAGAGTTGGGCATGAGTTCAAGCATATACAAGATCCTGCTTATAGCCTCATTTTTCCTGATATGGAATGTTTATCCTAAGAGTGAAAAGCCTTCCCGCAAGCGTCTCTACATCATTTTGCAGATAGTAGGAGTCCTGCTTTTAATCTATCTTGGTGTTATCTTCAGGGACGGTCAGGGCAACTTTTTGAGGCCCAAATGGTGGGGAATTCTCGGTTTGATAGGATGGACCTATCTGGTATGTGCATTTGTCTATTTCTTTACAAGGGACAAGTTGAAATATCTTGTACCTGTATGGGCTATCTTCTTAATTTGGAGTATGTTGCGCTGTAACTTAAAATCGACTGGCGTGCCGTTGCTCAATTTGCCGCAAGGCAATGCTCTTGACGCCTTCGTGGGAATCCTGCATATTGACGGTGCTTCCTGCGCGCTGACGATGGGGGGAGCGTTACTCTCTGTCATCGATATGAGATGCAGAAGGCTGACAAACAGGAAGAGAGTTGTGACAGCTTTGGCACTGGTTGCCGCTCTTATTTTGCTTGGTTTGGCAACTAACCGTTTCTGGATTATCTCCAAGTTGCAATCTACCGTACCTTGGGCTCTATTCTGCTCCGCTATTTCGACAGGTGTCTATTTTCTTTTGGTCTGGGCGACCGAAAATGGAAAGGAGAAATGGTTCGATATTGTACGACCTGCCGGTACGGCTACCTTAACTTGCTATATGGTGCCGCATATCCTGTATGCCATTCTGATTCTTACAGGCATAGGGACCATGCGGCCTGCCTGGTGCGCAAGTGGCCTCCCTGGTCTGCTGACCTGCCTGATCTTCTCACTGGCGTGTGTGGGCTTTACATGGTGCCTTGGTAAGCTGCATATTAAACTGAAGGTATAGATGTTGCGTCACAGAAGTTTAGTCTTTCCTATTGCGATTGTCTTGGGGGTGCTTTTTCACCGATACCTGGTGGTATTGAAGTTCCTGACACCGTGCTTTATCTTTTGTATCTTACTGTTGTCTTTTTCTGCTTTTCAGATTAAGAACCTGAAATTCAAAGGATTAAATATGTGGCTACTGATCTTTCAGATAGTAGTGAGCATATCCGCTTATTACCTCTTTAGAAGACGCAGTGAGCTGTTGGCGCAGGGATTTCTTATTGGAATCATTTGCCCTGTTGCGGCTTCAGTCTCTGTTGTGGCCTGTATTTTAGGCGCAAACAGAGAGACAATCACATCTTACACGTTGATCGGTAATTTAGCGGTAGCAATAGTGGCTCCACTCTATTTTACCATCATTGGAGTCCATCCGGAATATACGTTCTGGTACTCATTTTTGATGATTTTAGCCAAATTGGCACCGATCCTGGTTCTTCCGCTCATTGTGGCCCTGCTGTTGCAGAGATTTGCCCCAAAGGTTACCAACGTGCTTGTGCGCTACAATTGGATCTCTTTTTATATTTGGGCAGTCACCCTTACGATAGTAATAGGACAGACAATTGATTATATTTTCAACTCAAGCAGGGATCAAACTGTTACCATCCTGGTGCTTGCAGCAGCCTCTATGATAACGTGCTTTATCCAATTTGCCGTAGGAAGATGGATAGGTAAAAAATATGGAGACACAGTGTCGGGAGGTCAGGGCCTTGCTCAGAAAAATGCAGCGATGGGGGTATGGATGGCGACAATATACCTCAACCCGCTGGCCTCGGTATTTCCGGCCTGTTACTCAGTGTGGCAGAATGTCTTTAACAGCTGGCAGATCTATCGTCACGACAAGAAAGAAAGAGAGAAAAAGAAATTGTAAAGAGATGAAACATACTTTTATGATAATAGCCTTTACCGGTTTACTTTTGACCGTTTGTACTTCTGCATTCGGACAAAGTAAATCAGAGGTTAAGCAGTATAATTCCGCTTTAAAGAAAGGGACTGTAAAGGCTTACGACAAATTTTTAAAGAGGTACGATAAGTCGATTTATTATCCGGCAATACTTTATAAGCGTGACTCTATTTTGTATGCTTCATGCGACCACAGTGATGTACTTAGCGTTATGCAATTTGTAGATCAGAATCCTAATTCCCCATTGCTTGAGGAGGCTGAAGAGCTTATTACAAGGCTGAATACAAGCTCTCTCTCCGTTGAGGAAGCATCGTCTGTTTTCAGCTCCTTTTTTCATGCGGCAGCTGAAGATCAGACTCCGCAACTTTTGGCTGTCGGGCGACGTCATCTGAATGTGGATTATATTACAGGCATTGCTCTTGGTGAGTCAGGAGTACCTGCATCTCATTACAGGATATATACCTTGCGTGATAATCAGGGTATTTGGCTTGTAGATACGGTTGCCGACTATGCAAAGCATTCGTTCGGGGAAGGTATGGTCTCTTCCGAGTTTGCTGATGATATAGGCTATGTTTCTGTTGTAGATCGTATATTATTGTCATTCAGCTATCTTAACCATGATGCCTATGGCCGTAAAATTGAGTATGTCACTAATCTGCTGGATCTCGAGAGTGGACATGTGATGTCTGCCGGCTTCAATGGCAACAATATTCTTCTTGCAAAGGAAAGTAGTGCTGATACTGTTAACCATCAGTATCTTATTGAAGGTCAGAGTCCTGATCTGCTTTCAAGTGGAATGACAATTCCGGAAACAGCTTTTCTTCTCAATAAAATCAACATTAACCCCGGACTGGTAATGATATCAAAGTCCAATGCCATTACTGACAAGGCCGTTGAATGGTGGTACTCTAAAAATCCCAAAGCGGAGACATCTGCGCGAAGTATCAATTTTGGAATTATTTCAACAGAGAGCAGCCTTGTGGCACAATATCTACAGGAGAGCAAGGAAAAATCCCGGACCTATAATGCTGCTTTGTTCAATATTCGCGGTAATACAGTCATTTGTGCATACAGCAAGCGCAGCAAAGAGTATCTGCTTGTATGGTGTGAACCTCAGGCTCAAGATAAAAGAACTGACAAACTGCTCAACACAATCTATTTTGAGGGTGACAATGTGCTTAATCTTTTCTATTACAAAGGCAATCAGACCTTCAAAATCCGTATTAATCTTGCCAATAAATCTGTGCGGCGATAAGCTCCGACTGAAACTAAGAATACATTAGTCCGACTATCCAAAGGATCAGCCTGTTCGGCAGAATCCTTCCGAGCAGACCAAACAACTTGTAGGTAAAGCCTGGAATGACCATGGTCGCCATCCTGCGACGGGAAAGTTGCCTTGTTATGGCTTTAGCAATTGCATCGGGCGACATTCCATTCTGCTCGTCATGCTCCATCTTCTTGAGGGAAGCGGTACATTTGTCATAGTAGGCTGAGTTGGTGTCCATGGCAGCAGCAGTATATTTGCGGTTTGCCGTAAATCCTGTTTTTGTATCGCCCGGAAGCACTGCACAACAATCAATTCCGAATGGACGAAGCTCAATCTTCATTACTTTGGTGGTCTGCAGCAAGGCAGCTTTTACTGCTGAATAGAAGCCTTGATAAGGAATCGGGATAATGCCGGCTACTGAAGAGAGCGTCACAATCTTTCCGGCACCTTGCTTTCGCATTACAGGTATGACAGCCTCAATGGTCTTCATTGCTCCGAAGTAGTTTGTCTCAAACTGGTAGCGAATTTCCTCTACTGAGGTATCCTCTATTGAACCTCCTATGCCGTTTCCGGCATTGCAGACAAGTGCATATATCCGCTGATTGTCGCGAACTATGGTCTCAACAACCGATTTGATCTCTTCCTCTTTGTTTACATCCATTTTTATGGAAATAACCCTGCCTCCGGAAATATCTTCGGTTATGCTGCCATTTCCACTGCGTGAAGCAGAATAAACGACGTAACCGGCCTTCATCAGCATATTGCAGGTAGCCAAGCCTATACCGGAACTGCCCCCTGTAACGAGAACTGTGCGCATGATATATTTATTAGAGGACACCGTCAGCCTTGAATACTTTCTCAATGGCAGTCATAGCTCTGTCCAGCTGCTCTTTGGTGTGAGTTGCCATGAGTGAAAACCTTATCAGGCATGCATCAGGTGGTACTGCAGGAGCGATCACAGGGTTGACAAATACACCTTCGTTAAACAGATCGGTAGTAACCTTGAATGTCTTTTCTACATCTCTGATGAATAGAGGGATGATAGGCGTGCTCGTATTACCGATTTCGCACCCCATCTTTCTGAAGCCGTCTAAAGCATAATTTGTAAGATCCCAAAGATGCTTAATTCTTTCAGGCTCATTCTGCATAATATCAAGAGCGGCATTTGCAGCGCCTATGGCAGCAGGAGTAGCACTTGCGCTGAATATGAACGAGCGGGCTGTGTGGCGAATATAATTAGCTGTTATTGAATCTGTTGCGATGAATCCTCCCAAAGATGCGAATGATTTACTGAAAGTTCCCATGACAAGGTCAATCTTATCGTTAAGACCTAACGACTTGCAAAGACCCTCTCCGTGCTCTCCAAAGACTCCCATGCTGTGAGCTTCATCGACCATAATGGCAGCTTTGTACTTCTCGGCAAGAGCGACAATGTCATTTAACTTGGCAACGTCTCCTTCCATACTGAATACGCCGTCTACTACAATAAGTTTGATTCTCTCACGAGGGCAGCGTCTAAGCACCTTTTCAAGAGAGTCCATATCATTGTGCTTAAATTTGAAAGGCTTGGCGTATGAGAGCCTCCTTCCTTCGATGATTGAAGCGTGCACCAACTCGTCGTAAATAATATAATCGTTACGACTTAAAAGGCAAGAGATTACACCTAAGTTTACTTGAAAGCCGGTAGAGAAGACGATAGCCTCATCTTTGCCTACAAATTTAGCGATTCTCTTTTCCAGATCTTCGTGAATCTGGAGAGTTCCGTTGAGAAAACGGGATCCGGCACATCCTGTGCCGTATTTGCGGGTAGCGTCTATAGCTGCCTCTATAACCTGTTTGTTGTCGGTAAGTCCAAGATAGCTGTTTGATCCGAACATCAGGATCTTCTTGCCATTAATGATAACTTCACTGCTCTGCTCACTTGAAACGGCCCTGAAATAGGGATATACTCCCGCATCTTTCATTTCTTGCGGGTAAGTGAACTCAGATAATTTTTTCTGTAATAATTTCATTGGTTTTAGTATTTCGATGCAAATATAATATTTTTCATCCTTTCGTTGGATATTATTTCGTAATCAGTTTGAAAGCCAACAACTTCGTGAAGGCAGTCAGTTAGCTCCGTACGTATGTAGGCGGGGACATATCCCTCTCCGGTAATGTTGAAAAAATATAATTGTTGCAAGGTACCGATAATTTCCTGAAATGTGTACTTATACTCCAAAGATGCCTCCATTACGCGAAATATGGTCAACGAGAGAAAGCATACAAGGAAGTGTGCCTTTATCCGTTCTCCGCGTTGCAGAAGTGATGAAGCCTCTTTATATTCCGGTTTCAAACTGCCGAACATTTCATCTATTTTGCTTCTTCCCTTTTTTATTCTGAGAATAGATGGCACATCATCAAGCAGATTAGTCCTAACTGCCGAGAAACCGTCATATTGCATCTGCTGCTTCAACTGCCTTTGGCCTACCGACAACACAATGGTAGCGGAGATCTCTCCGTCAGCAGAGTTGTACTGGTGTCGGACAAAGCGTCTGTTATCGTCTCTGCGTCTTGGATGGATCTGCATTGAGCCTGAGGCGATCAGTTGTCTTGCACGGTCTATCTGATCCTGTCTGAGCGCCTGAATCGCCTCTTTTTCCTTTATGGAAAATGTGTTGATCAATCTCTGTTCAATACCTCTCTTTTCGATTTTTCTCTCTTTATAGAAGATCTTTTCGTAATCGGTCGAGTAGTTTAAGTTTCTCAAATCATATACTTCACCTGAGCCGGCGAGCGACCATCCTGTCGGATCACAGGCCCAGTCTCTCAGACGTATGCCGAGTGTTTTGATTGACTGGTTTGTAATAAAATATGCAGGGCTATCTTCATTTCCCTTAAAGTTTCTTGGCGAAAATAGTGACTCGTCAGTGCAGACTACAAATTTGGACTCAGCCAAGTTCTCCGAGATCTTTTTTTCAATGGATTTTATGGTTGATCTTCCCTTGGACTCTCGTTGACTGATCGTAAATCCCATTGGCAGAGAGTTGTTGTCCACATAAAGCCCGATTTGCGACACGGGCCCCGTACTGCCCTCTTTTATTGCCTTTCTACGCTTGTATTTATCGCTCAGCTCAAGTTTGAGGTAGAAGTTAGAGCTACTGTAAAATACTTCATCTACTTTACGCTTAAATAATTGCTTGCTGTTTTGATAAAGTTCGGCCTGGATATTATCCATTTCTCTTGAGAGAATCGACAGGGCTCTGTTAATCTGAGATTGTGTGAAGTATGATTGCTCGATGAATAGTCTTGAATATTCTAATGTACCTATATCGGGTGATGGTTCGAGCATTTTGCAGTAGATAAGTCGAGACAGGATCTCGCTCAAATCGAAATCCGTTTCATATCGTGTCTCAATCTCTCTGCATATTTTATCAATTCCGAGGTTATAGTATATGCGCTGGAGAAACAGATATCCTCCTCCATAGAAAACTTTTCGGTCTTTCTTAATCTGCTTTAATGTGGAAAATTTTGCAGAAATCTCTCTCTGCTGCTTTCTCTCTTTTTCATTAAGTTCTTCAATATATTGTTTTGCCCATTCGACCGGATCCAATTCGCCGATTCTCTCTTTGATCTCATCATAACTCCCCAGTCGCTCGACTATTTTGGAAGTACTTTTCCCATTTTTGCGAAAAGACTTGATAACATATAAGGTCTTGGAATTTTTTGATTCACTTATGTAAAGTCTCATATTTTCTCGTATTACTACATATTACGACACAAATCTAAGGACATTTTTTTGAAAAAAGGTCATAAAAATGCAATTATGGTATTTTTTTTTTACATTTGTAGATAGTTATTCAGACCATAAACTAATTACTTTCTATCCTAAAATGAAAATTCAATTACCGCGTTTTACTGCAATTTTGGTTTTACTGTCGTTATCGTATGCCATTTTTGCACAAGAGGGGATTAAACCCCCAAAACTTTCAGGCTATGCCCAAACTCAGTACACATACAGCGATGACGGTACTAACACTTTCCAGATCCGCCGTGCGCGTATAGATCTTAAAGGAGATCTTGGCAGCAAGATCGATTATCGTTTTCAAGGTGATCTTGCATCAAGTCCTAAATTAGTGGATGCGTATGTGAGATTTAAGCTGTGTCCATATTTTAACATCCAGTTGGGAGAGCAGAAAGTTGTCTTTTCCCTGGAAAATATGATGGGACCTCTTACGTGGGAGACCATTGAACTGGCACAAGGTATCAGCAAACTTTCAGGCTACAGCGATATTTCCGGAGAAGGCTCAAACGGCCGTGACATAGGTATTTCCGCATACGGAGGTTTTCTTAAAAAGGAAGGTTACAATATCATCGATTATTCGGTAGGTATATATAATGGTAACGGTATCAATCTTAAGGATAACAATTCTCATAAGAATTTTGCAGGCAAGTTGGAGATACACCCGATTAAGCCGATTACTTTGGCTGCTTCGGTTTATCTCGGTAAGATCAATGGTGCGCTCAATGCCGATGAGCTTATGCCTAAAAACAGATATGCTTTTTCTGCAAGATATGATGACAAAAAACTTATTGTACGTGCCGAGTATTTACGTGGCAAGACCAATATAAGCGGGACCGATGTGACAACTACTGATGCTTATTACGTATTTTTGGGTTACACATTCAAGGGAGGTATCCAGCCTCTTTTCCGCTTTGATTCATACCGTAAGGATGTTACGGCAGCCAACGGCCGTTCCAATCATTACGTCATCGGTATCAACTACAAGCCTTGGAAATATACCATCGTACAACTAAACTATACTATCAAAGATGTTCAGTCTGCCGGCAAACTTGTCAACCAGATTGCAGCTATGGTAACATTTGCATTCTAAAAACTTCAATCGTATGAAACAGTGGATTAAAAATCTAAAGGGTGAAGACTGGGTGATTGTATTTGCCGGGTTCGTCATCTTGGCGTTATGCCTTATCTTTCCCTCATTTATGGGCATTTTCAAGATGCCTAAACTCCTCGCAACCGGAGCTGACTGGCTGAGTGCCTTATATATGTTCCTGTTTGTTCTTGTCTTGACATACCTTACATCTCTGGTTTTAAATAAGCCGGTAAAGGGTGTATTTCTTTCTTTATTGATTATTTTCATACTTGCCCTGTGCGCACAGCTGCTTTCAAATATCCCTATTTGCAAGAAGTATGGCCTTGAGCCGGTATTTTTTGCAGTTATACTCGGACTTATAATAAGTAACTGCTTCAAGGTTCCAAAATTCTTGAAGCCCGGCATACAGAGTGAATTTTTTATTAAAATAGGTATTATCTGCCTGGGATCTACCATTCTTTTCAGGGAAATTCTAAAATCGGGAGCTTTCGGCCTTGCACAGGCTTTGATTGTCGTTTTTACCGTATGGTATTTTGCATTCTGGATCTCCAAGAAGTTTAAGGTTGACCCTGAAATGGGTACGATGCTTTCGAGTGCGGTCTCTATCTGCGGAGTCTCTGCGGCTATTGCAACCTGCGGTGTTATCAAGGGCGATAACAAAAAGCTTTCATACATCATTTCGCTTGTGCTGGTTGTTGCTATTCCGATGATGTATCTCATGCCTTGGTTGTCAAACCTGCTCGGCTTGAGTGAAGAGGTTGCCGGTGCATGGATGGGAGGCACAATCGATACGACAGGTGCTGTTGCGGCCTCAGGTACACTTCTCGGTGAGACGGCTGCTCAGACTGCTATTATCGTTAAGTCTTCACAAAATGTACTGTTGGGCCTTGCTGCCTTCCTGATTTCGCTGTTCTGGTCATACAGAGGTGATAAAAAGCAGGAAGCGCCTACTGCAAAAGTTATTTGGGACCGTTTTCCCAAATTCGTTGTCGGCTTCATTATCGCATCTTTAGTCTTCAGTTTCTGCTTCGCTCCGGATGTGGCAAAGTCAGTCGGCAAGATTACAAAGGGTTTCAGCACGACTTTGTTCAGCATTGCATTTGTATGCATTGGACTCGAAACCAAGTTTAAAGAGATATTCAGCAAGGAAAATCGCAAAGTACTGTGGGCATTTTTGACGGCGCAGACTTTCAACATCATAGTTACATTAATAGTAGCTTACTTACTGTTCGGCGTATTAAAGCCGATGCTGTAATATCTTTCTTTAGTCAATAATAGGAGTAGTGGGCCAAGTTCATGTTGTACACGAAACAGGCGGTCACCTGTTCCCTGTATAGTATGGGCTTATCGCTGATAATCAAGGTGATAATCAGTATGGTGAAGGTAATCAGAGTGGTGCGGGCAAAAACACCGTGATCAAATTCAAACAAAGAGGGTGACCAAATTTACTTTTTAGTCACCCTTTAGTTACCCTATAATTTAATAATTATTAGTGTTATTGATTCTCTTTCCACGATTTCATGGTTTGAGCATCTTCACGTATAGCTCTGACATTGTTGAGGACCCGATTGTTGAGCAACATTCCGATAATTAGACCTATAACGCCGCCTATAGCCCCTGCTACCACTAAGTATGACATCTCAAAACCTTTTATCAAACTCCACACAATGCACACTAAAAGCAGAATCAATCCAAAATAGATGTTTGCAATATAGACCTTTCTGAACTTCATCATCTTGTCCTGAAAAGCGACAGGATCAATCGAAGCATCCGATGCCTTAGGCAATATCAGCGTGTTGTAAACATGAAGCACAACCTCCAACACCATTCCAATCGTGAGGAAGATGGCCACATCTTTGAAGAAACCATAAGAATATACAAGAAGCCAAATGCATGGAATGGACACAAATAGCGCCACTATGGCCATTATCCACATAAAGTTTGATAATTTATTGACATTAGATGTCACTGTACGTGAGAGAAGCTGTTGATTGATAATTTGTTGCTGGTTGAGTTTATTTTGTAAAAGAGTCCATTGCTCTTTCATTTCATCGATATTATCCATAATTTTCATTTTAATCGTTTGACATTTGTTTTAATTTATCTTTAATGCGCACTAATCGAGTAGAAACACTTGGAACGGTCATTCCCATGACTGAAGCAATATCGTCATAGCTCATATTTTCCAGCCACAGCAGCACCATTGCCTTTTCAAGTTTGTCGAGTTTGTTGATACGCTGATAAAGCTTTGCAACCTGCTTCCCCTCATGGTCATCACTTTCAATCTGATTAATATTGACTGAAAGAGGAATAGTATCCAACTTCCTTTTATCCTTTCGGATAAATGAAATACAGGTATTAATGCTCACCCTCCAGATCCATGTGGATATGCTGCTCTCACCCCTGAATTTGGCATAACCTAACAACAGATTGATCAATATCTCCTGGTAATAATCGTCGATCTCGCTCTTATCCTTTGCGTACATATAGCAAATGGAGTAGATCGTGCTCTTATTGTCCGTTACTATTTTCGCGAACTCCTTTTCCTTTTCCATTGTTTTTACAATTTGCATTATTAGACGCAAATATGTCAAAAAAACTGCAAAAAACGACTATCGGGTGAAAATAAAGGTAAACAAGCTGTAATAGACAAAAAGAGGATGGCTAATTATATTAGTCACCCTCATTGTTATATGCCGAACTCTTTCGCGGATGTTCAGATTACAGGATACTGCATAATACACAGATAATGCTGGTAGCGATGCAGAGTGTAAAAAGGCCGTAGGCGATAGTAACTGTTATCATTGTTGTATGTTTTTAATTTGTTTTCTAATAATTAGACGATAAGGTTGCCGATTCGTTGCAAAATTTCGAAATTTTTATAGAAATTTGCACATATTATGCGGTACGTTGTAAAAGCCAATTTGCGTAGAATGGTTCAGGCCCTTACTGCGATGATCAATGTAATTGTATTGATTTGTTCTGTTGTTGGCATTATTTTGTGCGGATATCTTGTCGGATTTGATGTAGAGCAGTTTTACATTCCTACTATTTCCCGCTATCTGAGCATATTGTTGGTATTGTTTTTTGTGTTGATATCCCTGAGGTCCGTAATCGGAAGATTGGATAAAAAGAAAAATATCGCGCCGTACAGGCCTCCTATGTGGATAATGACATTTCTGTTTATCGCAATTCTCGTCGAAATCGATATGCGCTACTATCCAATATTCGATATCCCGTCGAAGGCCGGCATGATATATATTGCCTGCGCTATCTTTTTGACATCGATTTTGGAGCTATCCAAGATGGCTATACGCATCATGACACGTGTCGTCAATCCTATGGCGGTATTTGTAATCAGTTTCTTGATCATCATTGCCATAGGTACTGTGCTTCTTTCTGTTCCCAACTCTACATACGAGGAGGGAAGCAACTTGCCTTTCGTCGATGCCCTGTTCGTCAGTACTTCTGCCACCTGTGTCACAGGCCTGTGTACGGTCGATTTTATGAATACATTCACCCTTTACGGTCAAATAGTTGTGTTGGTGCTGATTCAAATTGGGGGACTCGGAGTTGTGACGCTGACTTCTTTTTTCGCTCTTTCTCTGATTGGAGCACTTCCTTTCAACAGCAGTATGATGCTTAAAGATTTGATATCCGAGGACAGTACCACAAATATCCGAGGGGTAGTAATCAGGATTGTGACAACCACTTTTACCTTAGAAGCGATAGGTGCTGCAGCCATTTTCTTTTCACTCGGCTATTATCCGATTGCATCATTCTGGGATAAGATATATTTCTCTGTATTTCACGCTATATCAGCGTTTTGCAACGCCGGATTCAGTAACTATCCGGATGGACTCGGCTCACCGACCCTCACGGGAAATAATACCCTTTATTATGTCATATCTCTGCTTGTTATTATGGGTGGAATCGGCTTTCCGGTCTTTACCAACTTCTTCAAGATTATAGCAATACGCTGCTCTCAGTTTATTCGCAGACTTGAGAAAAAGAGAGTTAAGCGATACCTCCATTCGTGGGGTCTTAATTCCATGATTGTCATCAAAATGACACTACTGCTTTTAATCTTCGGTACGGCTTATTTTCTTATTTTCGAGTGGAACGGGATGCTGTCCGGTTACTCTGTATGGGGAAAGATAGCGCAGGCTTTTTACAATGCGGTGCTTCCACGCACGGCAGGATTCGGCAGTCAGGATATCAGCAGTGTTAAACCACTTACGTACATAGTTATTGTTCTGTTGATGTGGATTGGCGGTGCTCCGCAGTCGACTGCAGGCGGTATTAAAGTCACCACCATCTGGATAATGTTCAAAAATGCATATTGTCAGGTTAGAGGCCTGAATCATGTCGAAACTCACAAAAGAGAGATTTCCGCTTTTTCTGTCAATAGAGCCTTCGCTACGGTTACCATTACGGTTGGGATGATATTCGTTTCATACGTAGCCCTGATGTTTACAGAGGCCGGTGTCGAGCCGCGCAAATTGCTTTTTGAAGTCGTTTCAGCCATCAGTACTGTCGGATCGAGCATGGGTATTACGGCGGATTTGTCGGTTGCCGGTAAATATATAATAACCTTCATAATGTTTGCAGGGCGTATCGGGGTAATTACACTGGTGTCATCTTTTTTAAGCCACAAGGATTTACCGCAGTACCGTTACCCAAGCGAACATGTTTTAATGTAAATAATACTTATAATTATGAGATACATAGTAGTAGGATTAGGAAAATTAGGCTCGTCAATGGCCAAAGAACTTACCCAGATGGGCAACGAAGTCATCGGGGTTGATAAAAATATTGACTGCGTAGAGAGGCTGAAGGCTAAAATAGCAACAGCTATCTGTCTTAATATCACAGATGCAAGTTGTCTTAGCGTGCTTCCGCAAAATGGAATTAATGCCATTATCATCACAGTTCGTGAAGATATCGGCAGATGCCTTACAGTTTATACTGTTATGAAGCAGATCAAAGCTTCCAGAATTTACGTCTGTGTGGCTGATGCCATACAGTACGCCATAGTTAATTCGCTAGGAATTACCAATATCATATACCCTGAAAAGGATGTCGCCAAGAAGTATGCCATGGCTTTGGAAATGCCTGAATACCAGACTTCATACAGAGTAGATGATGATCATTTTGTGGTTGAGATGAAGGCTCCGAAATGGATGGTTGGCAACAGAATAGATGAAGATACGATTATGGATAAGTTTCACCTGCGCCTTCTTGCCGTCAAAAGGCGTGTAGAGATTAGGAATGAAGTAGGTGTACCGTATTCTGATTTTGTTGTCCTGAATCCGCTCGGCCCGTCTGAAAACAGAAAAATAATGGATAACGACCTGATTGTTGTTTACGGGCATTATAAAGATATTAAAGAGCTGTAAAATAATTTTTTGCAGCAGAAGTTGCACAATTGAAAGGAAAATATTATCTTTGGTGGTACAAGTACATGAGACTCTGCATGATCCGTGTCATGCTGTGTTGTACATGTATATAATCAATTATTGGCGTATGAAAAAGATTGTCATTGCATTATTTGCACTGCTTATTATCACCGAACTATCGGCACAGTCGGCTCAGACTGAAGATTTCCTGTATGCTATCAAGGATACCGATACACTCTATCTTACAAAATATGAGTGTGCAAGTGCTCAGAGAAAGATAGAAGGAGCCAGGCCGGCTGTAATTTTCGTTTTTGGAGGAGGTTTCTTTACCGGCTCGAGAAATGCGGAATACTTCCAGGATTACATAACACACTTGACTGAAGGGGGATACACGCTCTTTACCATCGATTATAGATTGGGGTTGAAGAAGTACTACGAGGCGATCGATGCAGAAAAGATTGCAACGGGAAAGGCCCCAAAGAAGAGTTATGTTGATTTTATAAAAGCTCTTAAGCTTTCGGTAGATATGGCTGTTGAGGATCTTTTTTCGGCTACGGCCTTTATCCTGTCACGAGCACAGGAGTGGAATATCGATACTGCTTCAATAGTTGTTTCCGGATCAAGTGCAGGTGCGATCACCGCATTGCAGAGCGAATATTACATCTGTAATTGGCGGAGTGGAGGCAAGACACAGCCTTGGGATGAAATGGTAGCTATCCTGCCGGAAAATTTCAATTACGCAGGAGTTGTCTCGTATGCGGGGGCTATTATGAATATTGACAGCAAGCTGGAATGGAACACTCCTTCGGCACCAATGGCCCTTTTCCACGGGGATATAGATCCTACGGTGCCCTACAATCGTATCTGGGTTCCGATGGTGGGTAAGTTGAACGGTTCGAAGAAGGTGGCTGAGTCTCTTGACAAGGCCGGTACGCCATATATGTTCTTTACTTACAACAAACAGAAGCATAACATTGCATCCGAACCCATGAATTCCGATTTGGAGCTTTTGGATTTTTTTCTGCACAAATTGGTTAAGGAAAAGAAGCCGCTTGTGGTTAATTCATCAATAAATGACCTTTCTATAAAGAAAATGTCGAAAAGGCAGGCCAAAAGGGATGCCAAAAAGGAGAATGAGGCTTACCAGAGCGGTGAACATTCATTCGGCAGGGGAAATAAAGAGAAGAAATAATCATGGAGAAGAGTGTGCGAAACGTACTGTCGGTCGCTTTGGGAGTGATGGTACTTTGTTGCTTAATCTCCTGCAACAATGACGAGAGTGACAGTGCCGTTGCAAGTCGCTGCTTTAACGATCTTAAAAGGGAGTTGAAACGTGATAACGGCGATCTTTGGGGACGTCAGTTATATGCTCCTACCTTTGTGGTTAATACAGAGACAGGAGAGATAATCGCTGACCGGCAGGATTCTTCAGGGCTGTTTCGCCCGGGAGAAAATGGTATCTATTGCGGTGTTATGCCTGCCGAGTGCAATCCTGCCAATTCCGTGATAGACCTTGGTGGAATGCGCTGGGTAATGGTTTTGTGGCCATTGCCTGATACTAAGTTTGAACGGAATGTTCTGCTTACCCATGAAACTTTCCATTACTGGCAGCCTGCTTTGGGTTTGAATCCTCATACGGATTTGTGCAGCCATCTTGACTCGGAGACGAGCCGTATATACCTTAAACTTGAATGGAATGCTTTGGAAGCGGCTGTTCAAGCCGAAACTGAGGAAAGTACGGAAATTGCTGTTTCACATGCTCTTGCATTTCGGAGGGCTCGATTTTGTGCAACTTCTGACAGTAATAAGACTATGGAAGATGAAAGGGCGATGCTTTTGTTGGAGGGGCTGCCCGAATACACTGCCTATAAAATATGTTGTCACTCTGACGGCCAGATGAAAGAGAGTATATTGAAAAGTCGCCAAAATCATTGGAACAACGATTCTTATGTGTACTCATTTGCTTATCATACAGGTTTGGCGTATGGCTATCTGCTTGATAAATTGGGTTTGGACTGGAGAGAAGGTCTTGACGAATCCTCATCTCTTACTGACATTGCAGCAGAAGCAATCCACGCTACACCTTCGGTAAATACCGATAGTATAGCGCAGTTGTATGGTCAGGACACAATAGAGGCGTATGAGCATATTCGTGCACTGAATATGGCTAAAGTTAAAGAAGCATATTGTCATTTGTTTACGGGCGATACTATAATGTCACTGACGTTTGGTAATGTCAGTATGGGTTTTCACCCTGCCAAAGTGATTGATCTTGCAGGGTTTGGTACAGTCTATCCTAATATTCGTTTGACAGGAGATTTCGGTATTTTGGATGTCCGTGACGGTGGATGTCTGATGCATCCTAACTGGGATGCTGCTGATGTGTCTGCCAAAGGAATAACAATCACAGCCGATTCGCTATATACGGCAAACTGGACATTCTATCCGGCAGAAGGCATCTCGGTGGTCGCACCTGATGCTCAGCATCCGCCCCAATATCAAGTGAAATACAAGTAAATTTAATAAGAACAAGGCTATGAATAATATTCCGCAGGAACATTACGCAAAGATTCTGATAAGTGCCGGCATAGGGGTATGGAAAGTTGATCTGGAAGACAGATATCTCTATTTTTACAATTATGAGATTGTTGGGCTGAAGTTTGACAGAATATCCATAGATGACTGGTATCAGACAGTCAGGGATGACTCTCGTGAAGTGGCTCACGATGAGGTGAGAATTTTTTGTGAAATAGGTACATACGAGATGACATACCCTGTTGTAATCAGTGGAGAGGAATTTTGGCTGCACTCTAAATCTTTTTTGCGAGAGAGTGATGAAAATGGACATGATGTAGTATGGGGCATATTTCACCGCGTGGTTGATCCTAAGGAGATAGATGTTGCGAGGGTGAAAAACGATATGATCAACATAATCCACAAGCAGAACAACATTGCTAAAAATTTTGTCTCTTTTTTGGGAAAGACCAATATAGAAAGCAATATTAATCTCATTTTAAAGGAAGTTGTCGATTATTTTAATGCTTCTCGATGCGTTGTATTTGAATTTGACAATATCCGTGGAACGAGAAGTTGTGTATATGAAGTTACGGCAAATGGTGCCGATTCTGTAAAGCATCTCTATCAGAATGAGCCGATGGATACGGACACATGGATGAACAGGAAGCTTATTCTTGGAGCGCCTATTTTGGTCGATGATGTGGCCGGCATGGCAGACGCAGCCGGTGTAGAGAAAGCAATGTTTCTCAAAACCGGAGTGAAATCAATTATGGTGGTATCACTTCCGAGCAAGAACGGGATTTTGGGTTATGTCGCTGTAGAGATTAATGACAGGATACACAAGTGGTCCAATCTTGACTATCAGTGGATCTCTGCCGTAGCCAATATGATGGGCGTGTGCATAGAGCTTTATAAAAGTGAAGGTTTAACCAATATTGCCCTTTCAACTCAGGCCTCAAAAGATCGGATGTTGATGCAGGTGTTCAACAATTCGCCAGTCGGAGTGGAGATATATGATGATAACGGGACTCTAATTATGCTAAACAGAGCGACTGCATCAATATACGGTTTGACCGGGGATATAGATGATGTTATAGGTATCAATTTGTTTGAGAGTCCAAACATTTCCGAAGATGTAAAAGATCAGATTAGAAGACATGAAGATGTTCATTTTAGGATAAACTATGATGCTTCTACGTGCAAAGAATATTGGGAGACAAATCTCACCGAGCCGAGAGATATCATCATGCGTGTCACCAATTCTTTCGACGAGAATGGCGTTTTCCTCTACTATATGGTAATATCCGTTGATAATACCGAGCTCTCTTCCATAGCCTCCAAGATGGAAGATTTTGAGAATATATTCTCTGTTATCTCCGAATATGCAAAAGTGGGTTATTCGAAGTGGGATGTCCTCAAACAGGATGGGTTTGCGACTAAGCAGTGGTTTAACAATTTCGGAGAGGATGAAGACAGTAATATGCGTGATGTGGCACTTGCCTGCGTGCATGTACACCCTGATGACAGAGTCAGACTGATGTCATTTGTAAAGAATGTCAAACGAAAAGAGAGTACTCAATATATCGATGATCTTCGTGTTGACAACGGTAATGGTGGCTGGAAGTGGGTGCACGTCTATATCACTACGGATGAGAGAAACGGACGACTGGAGCTGCTAAGTGTTACGATGGATAGTACAGCCATGAAAGAGAGTGAAATGGCTTTGATTGAGGCAAAGAACAAAGCCGAGACAATGGACAGGCTGAAGTCTGCCTTCCTGGCAAATATGAGCCATGAAATACGTACTCCTCTTAATGCCATTATCGGCTTTGCAGGCTTAATTACCGCGCCTGATTTTGATTCGGCGGACGCAGCTGAAAGGGAGTACTACGGTACAATTATCAAGGATAATTCCGATCTGCTGTTGCAGTTGATTTCGGATATTCTCGATATCTCGAAAATTGAGGCCGGTACCCTTGACTTCTCATACGACTCGGTGGACATCAATGAGATGTGTACAAATTTGTATAATATTCACAAAGATAAGGTACATGACGGAGTCGTAATGCGGATGGTGCTACCTCAGGACAAGTGTATCATGAGAAGTGATAAGAATCGCCTGATGCAGGTACTGATTAATTTTCTGACCAATGCAGTCAAATTTACACAGGAGGGGTCTATCTTTCTTGGATATAAAATAGTCAAAGAGGAGATAGAATTTTTCGTACAGGATACGGGCATCGGGATATCTGAGGTTAATACTAAACTTGTGTTTGACAGCTTTGTCAAGTTGAATAATTCGATCAAAGGCACAGGACTCGGGTTAGCCATCAGCAAGAGCATTATCAGCCAGATGGGCGGCACCATAGGGGTTAGTTCAAAGATTGGAGAGGGATCACGCTTCTGGTTTCGACTGCCTTACATCAAAGCGGAAATGAATGTGCCGTCTGAAGAACTGACCTTCACTTCATCCACAGATACACAGGGAACAGAGAAGAATACCGTGCTGATAGCTGAGGATGACGAGAACAGTTACATACTCATTTCCACTATTTTGAAAAAGAAATATAAACTGTTGTGGGCGAAAGATGGTGATTCAGCGGTCGAAATGTGGCGACAAAAGCATCCGGACATAATCTTGATGGACTTGAGAATGCAAAATATGGATGGGCTTTCAGCTACCCGTGAGATACGAAAGGATGATAAAAAGACGCCGATAGTGTGTATTACCGCTTATGCTTTCAATTCCGATCACGAGGCGGCTACCAAAGCAGGATGCAATGCCTTTCTTACTAAACCTATTTCGGGGACCTTGCTTAAAGAGACGATAAGTTATCTGCTCTCACTTCGGACAACAGGTTGAGGCACATTCATGCTTTTTACAGCGCCCTGAAGACAAAATTGCATTAATTGCTAAAAGGTTGACACAATGTGACGAAATTATTCTCATATTTGTATGGAAAATTTAACTTAAGAATTGTATTAAAAGAAAATTACTGACATTGATTGGCATTATCTGCCTTGTGCTTGCCGCTTCTTCTTGTAGTGACAACATCTCTATTGATTCAGCTTATGGCTGTGGAGTATATGGATACAAGTCAAGTGTTCCTGCGGATCTTGGCCTGATTACCAACTACATTCAGAAACAAGGTGCTCCTTATGGCACTGTTATCATCCGCGGAGGCAAGAGCGAAAAGGCAAATGACGCTACAATCAAGGCTCAGTTTGAGGCAGCTGTTGCAAAAATGGACTTCAGCAAATTGGGATTGGATGCATCCACCAGTTTTACCTACTCAGTGCAAAGTACATATACTGAGGGCGGATCCTCTAAGACTATTGCATCATACTCATGGCCTAAATAACGGCTGAGAGTACTGAGATGAAAAATTGTTGAGGGCGGCTAAAATGTCTTTTAGCTGCCCTCACTTATTGTGTGGGGATTTGGTTTTAAAAAATGTACAATATATCTTTGCCTGTCAAAATAATACAAGATGAAACAGATCTATAATTATTGTATCGGAGTGCTTTTTGTTTTTTCAAGTACTTGTGTTACAGTATTTTCACAAAATGATCAAATTACTCAAACTTTAATTTCAGAGAGTAATTGTCCTACGACACAAGCTATTTACAAAACGGACAGTATTGCTCGAAGTGAGGCTGAAATTCAGATTTGCAGGGAGCTTGAGAAGATGCACAAACGCATGAGAACTATCCATCCCGACTATTTGAAGGTGGGGGACAGTGTCGGTATTATGACAGTATCTTCTCCTGTATCGCAAAGTCGCGAAAAGGCGGATTCGCTTATAGACATTGTGCGTTCATGGGGGCTGAAAGTTCGTCTCGGTGAAAATCTGTTTAAGCATGAAGACGGAGCATTTTCTGTTTCAGACATGGAACGTGGTGAAGAACTGCAGCGGATGATTGATAACGATAATCTTAAAGCAATTATCTTTTACAGAGGAGGTTATGGTGCTATTCGCACGCTCGACTATGTCGATTTCAGCAGATTGAAAAAGCATCCGAAGTGGATGCTTGGTTTTAGCGACTTAACTACTTATTTATCAATATTTTGCAATATGAATTTGGAGAGCATTCACTGTGCAATGTTAAATTCATTCAGTCTTGCCAATCCTGTTATGGACATTGACACAAGGACTACGCGAGCAGCTCTTTTCGGTGAGATACAAAGATATGACGTTGAGCCTAATGAATATAATCAATCTGGTGAGGTTGAGGGAGTTATAGTTGGCGGTAATATGTCTCTTATGGCTGTTTCACACGGCACTCCGTATGATCTGAAGATAGGAGAGAACAACATTCTTTATATAGAAGAGGTTGATGAGAATATGAATACCATTGACCGCTTCATGCAGCAGTTGAAAAAATCAGGCAAACTGAGCAAAGTTAAAGGCATGATTATCGGCAATTTTGTGCGGGCAAAAGACACCGGTGGCTGGGATGTAAGCATATATGACCTAATCAAAACTTACACTCAAGAGCTTGATATCCCTGTTTTGTACGGTCTAAGAAGCGGACACGGTAAAATCAACCACGCTTTGTACTTCGGTCAGCCTGTCAAAATGATAGTCTCTCCGGAAGGCAGTTCCATAATATTTGAATAAATATATAGTTACGTCCAATGCATATTCATAATCACAACCGCGAAACAAATTCACTGAGTACGGCATTTATAGTCGGTACGTTGCTGAACCTTATCTTTGTAATTGTAGAGGGTGGGGCAGGGTTTATGTCAAATTCAATGGGCCTGCTTTCGGATGCAGGGCACAATCTGAGCGATACGGTCTCTCTTTTGTTGGCATGGCTTGCCTTTGGTCTGGCAAAGAAAACAGCCAACAAGCGTTTTACCTACGGGTATGGAAAAAGCACAATCCTTGCCTCCTTAATAAATGCATGTATCCTTTTGGTCGCCATCGGAATGATAGTGGTTGAAAGCATCCGCAAGTTTTCCAACCCTCAGCCGGTGGACGGAAATACCATTATCTGGGTGGCTGCCATAGGTATCGTTATTAATTTTGCTACGGCACTGCTCTTCATGAAAGATCGTAAAAAAGACCTGAACATCAAAGGAGCGTTCCTGCACATGACCATGGATGCCCTCGTCTCGTTGGGTGTGGTTATCTCCGGTATCGTCATCAAATATACGGGATGGACAGTCATTGACCCCATTATCGGCCTGGTCATAGCTGTCATTATCTTCATTTCAACGTGGAACCTGTTGAAAGAAAGTTTGCGGTTGTCATTGGATGCCGTACCTGAAAGCATTGATGTGGACGAGATAGAAAAAGAGATATTGGCGGTAAATGGAGTTACCGGCATACACCACATTCATATCTGGGCATTGGGAACATCCAAAAACGCAATTACCATACATGTTGCCGTATGTGACGTAGCCGATGGCGAGCGTATCAAATCCGACTTGCGACACCTGCTTGCCGAACACAACATTGCCCACGCTACAATCGAAATAGAGCCTTCGGACCA
The DNA here is from genome assembly GCA_028691975.1 of Bacteroidales bacterium. Lineage (GTDB taxonomy): Bacteria > Bacteroidota > Bacteroidia > Bacteroidales > UBA932 > Cacconaster. The sequence continues at coordinate 60,021 of JAQUYF010000003.1, forward strand.
CGCCTGCGAAGAGTGTGACTGCCATATCTGATCCGGCAGTCACTTTTACTTGAACAAGTCGCTGCCTGCAAGGTCGTTAGGATTGTTGCCGAGTTCTCCCTCCGGTATAGGAATCCCCAAGTCGGCATAATAATCTATCCACGTTTGTGGAAACGTTCCGGTATCGGGATTTTTGAAAGTCATTGGATGGAATGGAAACAACTTTGCATCCCTGCCTGACCCTCTTGCCGCCTCATTGAAAGCTTCTGCCAAAAGTTCGCTGCAATACCATTTTCCATTATTAGGAAGATATTCAATATCATAGAGTTGTCCGCGTTTTGACATGGCAAAAGATACGGCCGAAGGTATGTATTTTCTATATTCACGCTTGAGCCTTTTTGCGACAACATTACAGGAATCGCCACTTCTGGCGTAGAACTCTGCAAATGAAGTAACCTGCACCGAATCCCCTATTGCCTCAATTATTGCCAGAGAATCAGCAACCTTTATGACCATTGCACAGTGGGCAAAACTCGGCTTTCCACTCACTGCAGTAACCTCAGTGATAGCGCTGTCAAGAGCCTCTCCATTCAGTACCTGAAAAAGAAAGTCCCCCTCGGCAAAGTTCCGTCTCTCACGCATCCCACCATTACAGCCGCTGCACAAGACAACAACTGCCGATAATAATAATAAGTTTAGCGATCTCAATTTCATATTGCAAAAATATACAGATTTGCAACCTTGTGCAATAGAAAATGTATGTTGGAGATTGTGACTTGTTCGATTTTGGCAGTTCCTGACGATGAGCGTATTGGATAGATCTGCTGACTTCGGACATAGGGATTGACTTGTATAATAACAAACTGTGGAACATGGCTTTACATAAAGTGCCAATCCCTATGTCCAAATACCGATATTTTGCATAGTGCCTTTAGAGCAGGTATAACGTCGATTCTGATTATTGGCGTCATGGAGATAGGGATTAACTTTTCGTGTAAAATGTTGATAAATAAGATATTGCGCTCATGACTAATCCCTATCTCCATGAAAATGGCACATTCAGCCACGTCCGTGTGTTCTTATGCCAAACATTGTTTTGAAACCTGTGTTGATAGAATTGTCCACCGTGCAGTGAGAATTGAATTTCAAGGAGATACACTACGTAAACAATATTGATATATCTTTGCGCTAACAAAAAAAATTGTCTAACAAGGTGGCCGACTATCGACTGGAATACGTAAACTCGATAAAGTAATAAAGATTTGCGCGATTTCCTCTTTCGTGAACCCAAATAATTTACATATTGATAATTCATTGTCATTTACTGTTATATTATGAGAAATAGAAGCGTTATTATGGAATGATGTCAATAGCGTTTCTTTTTGAGAATATGATAATTTCGGTAACGGAAGGTTCATTATATATTGGCTTAACCATCTAAGACCGCTATCTCCGAGAGAAATGGAATAAAACAGTCTAAAGCAATATTCAATTACCCTCGAATTAAGCATATGAATGATGTACTCTATATCGTTTCCTGTAATCAAATAACCAGTATTTGAAACGAAGTACTCACCTTCTTCATCCAGCGCAAAAGAACTACCTTGAGATAATTCTTGATATACTATTTTTGGCTTATCAAATTCCTCCATATTATTAGAAATATATGCGTATTTACGCAATTATTCCCAATAATATAGTTGCTTTTCTGTTATTTATCATATCTTTGCAGTCGAATAATATGCGTATTTACGCAAATATTTCTAATTAAAAACCAAATATGAAGATACCTCGAGATTTATATCTGCAAAAATTAATCAGCAGGCGACACAATGGAATGATAAAAATAATTACCGGCATGCGACGTTGTGGCAAATCTTATTTGTTGTTTACCATTTTTGCCGACTTTCTAAAAAGCGAGAGTGTGCCGAATGACCACATTATAAAAATCAATTTGGAAGATCGTCACAACAAAGCTTTGCGCGATCCTGATGCTCTGCTTGCATATATAGACTCTCATATCAAGGACAAAAATATGCACTACATCCTTTTGGATGAAGTGCAAATGGTGCAGGAATTTGAAGATGTCCTAAACAGTTATCTGAATGTGGAAAATGTAGATGTGTACGTAACGGGGAGCAATGCCAAATTTCTTTCTAAAGATGTGATAACTGAGTTTCGAGGACGTGGAGATGAGGTACGGATACATCCATTGAACTTTAGAGAATTTGCTTCAGTAATGCCACTTGGAAGTGACCGTTATAAACTCTTGGATGAGTATATGACGTATGGTGGTTTGCCGCAAACTGCGTCTATGACTACAGTAGAACAAAAGAGAGAGTATTTAAAAGGCCTGTTTGCACATACTTATCTTAAAGATATTAAAGATAGATATGGAGTCAGAAATGATAGCGATTTAGAAGAACTAATTGATGTAATAGCCTCTTCAATAGGTGGACTTACTAATCCGCTGAAACTGCAAAACACATTTAATACGGTAAAAAAGAGTTCCTTAACGAATGATACCATCAAAATGTATTTAGAGTATTTGCAAGACGCCTTTTTGATAGAGAAATCTGTTAGATATGACATAAAAGGGCGAAAGTATATTTCCACTCCATCTAAATACTATTTCGAAGATTTGGGATTGCGTAATGCACGTCTTAATTTCCGACAAGGAGAACAAACACATCTGATGGAAAATCTCATCTACAACGAATTGCGATTTCGCGGCCTTTCTGTCGATGTTGGACAAGTGATATTGAACACCAAAAATGAAAATGACATTAGTCAGCGCCGAAAATTAGAAGTTGATTTTGTTTGTAATCAGGGATTTAAGCGTTATTATATTCAATCGGCATTGGCACTTCCTACTCAAGAAAAAATAGATCAGGAATTTAAATCTTTGCTTCAAATAAAAGATAGTTTTGCAAAAATTGTTATTGTGGGCGGTATGCAACCGACCTATCAGAATGACAACGGCATACTGATACTTAATATCTTGGATTTTCTAATGAATGAGAATAGTTTGATAATATAACGGACATATCGTTGCAGCGCACGAAGACATGAAAATTTATAGTCAATGATCGCCGCAGATCAGATTTCGCTTCCGGCCACGTTTGATGGCATTTTTGTGGCCAAGCCGGGGACGTATTTGAAGAACATCGAGAATGGAAGAGTTTACAAATTGACCTCAAAGGACACGCTATTGTTATTATAAGATAAAGATGTATTATACAATCCATTGTATTTTCAGGTAAATATTGGGGATAAATGCACATCACATAGTTATTTTTTTTTACTTTTTTGATTGTCGTAAAATAAGCGCTATCTTTATAGCGTGATGACATTAAAATCGTGAACCTTAATCGAATCAAAGAAGTATTAGAAGAAAGAGGAATTTCTCAAACATGGTTGGCTAAAAAAACAGGAAAGAGTTTCAGCACAATCAATGCTTATTGTTGCAATAGAAAGCAGCCAGGATTGGAAGTGTTGTCAGATATTGCTAATCTTTTGCAGGTGGATATTAAAGATTTGATTACCGATAAGGATAAAAGATAAAGCACTGTATGGGACAAGAACTAAATATAAATCAAGGTATTTCGTTTGAGCAGCTGGCTCAGAATATTATCATCATTGATAATTCTCTGCGTGATATGGCTGTCAAAGCAATTAATAGAGCGGCCACTTTACGAAATTGGATTATCGGCGGATATATTGTCGAATATGAGCAAAACGGCAGCGATAGAGCAAAATATGGAGACGGCCTATTGAAGAAACTTGAAGAAAGAATAGCTCAAAAGGGAATGTCAGTAACGTCGTTTCAATATTCTCGTTTATTCTATCGTTCTTATCCACAAATGATTAGCCTTATCACCTCAAATTATGCGACATTGCCGCATAATTTGCCTATCGCAGAGAATTATGCAACAGTGTCGCATAATTCTAATGAATATATGACTTCGGCTGAAACAGTGGTTTCTCATTTATCGTTCTCACACATTAGAGAGCTACTTACAATTGATGACCCATTGGTGCGATATTTCTATGAAACAGAATGTATTCAAGGCACTTGGGGAGTTCGCGAGCTTCGCAGGCAAATAACTTCCAACCTACATATCCGTATAGGACTGTCAGTAGACAAGATGAAGGCAATAGCTCTCGCTAACAGCAAAACTGAAAAACAGAATACTGCTCTTCAAATCAGAGATCCATACACTTTTGAATTTCTTGGCTTGAAACCTACTGACGTAATGTATGAAAGTGACATGGAAAATGCATTAGTCTCACACTTACAAGAGTTTTTGCTTGAAATGGGCAAAGGATTTTGTTTCGAAGCAAGACAGAAAAGGATTATCATTGATGATGAGTATTATTTTGCTGACCTCGTATTTTACAACAGGATGCTTCATTGCAATGTTATAGCCGAATTGAAAAATGACGAGTTTCATCACGAATATATCGGGCAACTAAATGCCTATGTAAGCTATTATGCCGAAAACGAAATGCAACCGGGCGATAATCCTCCTATTGGCATATTACTATGTACCCATAAAGGAAAGAAGATGGTTGAATATGCATTGGGAGCTATTGACAATCAATTATTTGTTTCCACTTATCAGTTACAGTTGCCTAACCGCGAACAGCTGGAACAATTCATTAAAGATGAATGCCAAAACCATTCAACAAAATAAGAAAGACTAATGCCATCTATTGTTGACATATTAGTATTAGCGAGAGAACAAACAGGTTTTTGCAAAGTATCACAATTCACAAGAAAAATACGGAAATTTACAAGAACGAGGGCTACCATCAACATTAATATTATATGAGTACAAAATTTTTTAATAATACAACGGAGCACACCTTATTTGATAAATTCAAGGGGATTGCGCAGGAGATGACTAATTTTTATAGCTTTCACGCTGTGGTAGGATTTTTTAGGTCATCGGGATATTTCAAACTTAGGGAGGAGTTGAAAGATGTTAGTAAGATTCAGATATTGGTAGGAATAAATATCGATAATATCTTCCGTAAGCATAATCAAGCGATGTTGATGCTTGGAAATGAAGAGGAAGCTAAAGAAATTTATGGCCAAGACTTTATTGACGACGTTCGGAATTCAAGCTATTCTGCTGATGTAGAGAGTGGTATTTTGCAATTATGCGAGGACTTGACAATCGGTAAGGTGGAAATGAAGATTCACGCACAAAAGAATCTACACGCCAAATTCTATTTATGCCTGCCAAAGAACCATACCTCCAATAGTGACGGATGGGTGATTATGGGGTCTTCCAATATTTCTGATTCAGGATTAGGCCTTACTCAATCTCCACGATATGAATTGAATGTGGCGATGAAAGACTTTGATGATGTAGCTTTCTGCAAGGATGAATTTGATAGATTATGGGAAGAAGCCATTCCCATAACTGCGCAAGATGTTGATAAAAGCAAAAAGAAAACACATCTTGGAATTAATCCTACTCCATACGAACTTTATATAAAGGTTTTGATAGATTCTTTCGGGGACCAGGTTGAAGATGATTTTTCTATCAATCTTCCAGATGGAATACAAGAATTGAAATATCAGAAAGATGCTGTGATTCAGGGCTATCAGATGCTTCTTGACCATAACGGTTTTTTCCTTGCAGATGTGGTGGGACTTGGGAAAACCATTGTCGCTACAATGATTGCAAAAAGATTTATTGAGGCCAATGGCAAAAATACTAATGTACTAGTTATTTATCCTCCAGGGTTGGAAAGCAACTGGAAAGAGACATTTAAACTATTTGGAATCACTAAGAAAACACAATTTATCAGTAACGGTAGCCTTTCAAAGATTATTGACGGAAAGGATAACTATAAGGATAAAGAGGAATTTGATGTTGTAATTGTGGATGAGGCACACGGATTCCGCAGCGATACATCGAACAGATATGATGATCTGCAAAGAATCTGCAAATCTCACAGATGTAATGAGGGATTGATGAAGGGAGGACAGAAGAAAGTAATGCTATTGTCTGCCACTCCTCTAAATAACCGTCCGAGCGATTTACTTAACCTTATATTGCTGTTCCAGGATGCAAGAAGATGTACTATTGAAGGAATCAATAATTTGCAAGGTTTCTTCGCTCCTCTCATTGACAGATATAATCATATTATGTCCAAAAGAAACACGCTGGTTAGCACTGCCGAGGTGGATGTCATCTATGAGGAGATACGCAATAAGGTTTTGGATAAAATCACTGTCAGAAGAACACGCCATAATATCTGGAATGATCCTTATTATAAGAAAGATTTGGATGCACAACACATCAAATTTCCGGATATTCTACCCCCTAATGATTTGACTTATTCACTTGATAGCTCTTTAAGTGGGCTGTTTTACAGTACCTTAAAAGTATTGACAGGGGATAATGATAGAGATAAGGACAAAAAAGATGACTATAAGGACCACCTGTCATATGCACGTTATCGTGCCGTTGAATATCTTAATGAAGAGATGTCTAATAAGTATAAAAACGCAGCGCGAGTGGGTGAAAACTTGGCTGGGATATATAGAGTACATATGGTAAAAAGACTTGAAAGCAGTTTCTATGCATTCAAGCGATCTCTTGAAACCTTCTTAAGGATTACAGAGCAAATGATTGATATGTTCGACGAAGGCAAGGTAATAGTAGCTCCGGAGATAAATGTCAAGGATTTGCAAGGGAAAGGATGGGAAATAGATAAAATAATTGAATACGCTGTTACGAAGGGTTACGAAAAGTCAGACATAGTATATAAGCCTGAAGATTTCAAAGAAGAATTCAAACCGCTGCTTATTGCAGATAAAGAAAAACTTATGGCTCTACAAAAATTATGGAGCGCGGTTAATGTGGATCCCAAATTGGATTTATTTGTTAAAGAATTGAATAATACATTGTTTAACAAGAGTATAAATCCTACCGGAAAATTGGTAATTTTCTCTGAAAGCGTTGATACCGTTAATTATCTTGAAGAAAGTTTGAAAAAGAGGCTGAGTAGAAAAGACATTCTGAAGGTGTCGTCAAGTAATCGTTCACTGCAAGCTGAAACTATTAGAAAGTGTTTTGACGCCAATTATTCTAATGCAAGTGACGAATACAATATAGTTATCACTTCCGATGTGTTGGCTGAGGGAGTAAACCTACACCGTGCTAATGTGATAGTGAATTATGATTCACCGTGGAATGCAACAAGATTAATGCAACGTATCGGTCGAGTCAATCGTATCGGTTCAGTTGCAGGTGCCATTCATAACTATATGTTTTACCCTTCAGCTGAGGGAGATGCACAAATACAACTTTATAAAAACGCTTTGATAAAATTACAGGGATTCCATTCTGCTCTCGGTGAAGATGCTCAGATATATTCAAAAGAAGAAATTGTAAAGGATTTTCAACTATATAACCCGAAAGTCAGGGATAAGGTGGACAAACAATTGGAATTATTGAGAGAAGTAAGGGAACTATACAATGACGATAGGGCTTTATATAAGAAAATCAAAGCTCTGCCAATAAAGAGCCGAACCGCCAGAAATGTAAAAAACGGAGTAAGCAGCAATACAACCATAGCTATTATTTCTTCTTCTATAAAAACCGATTACTACAAAATCATTGGAGATAAAATAGAAACTATTGACTTTTTAGATGCAGCAGCCATTTTAAAAGCACCTAAAGAGGAACAATCGGCAGATTTTGATTTGGTGGTTGACATACATTTTGCACAGGTCAAAAAAGCAATGAACAAATTTCAAAGTGAGGAGATTAACTTAAAAGACTCAAGCAGCATAACACAAGAGTTGAAATCAAAAGACAGAAGTACAGCTCAGGCTCAGACGTTCTTGCGAAACTATCTGACTGTATCTGATGACCAAGACATTAAACAACAGTGCAGAGTTCTTTTGTCATACGTTCAGGACGGTATTTATTCTCAGCTTTCCAAAACACTGCGTATCATTTCACAAAAGTATAAGAGCGACAAACGAATTATGAAAGAGAATGAATTTGAGATAGATAAGCAAATCAGCGTTTTATACAGCAAGTATTATACGGCACAAGCCTCTGAAAATACGGAGGAAATCATCGACCCAAGCATTGTAATTTCAGAAACCTTCATTTAACACTTCAACATAATGGCAATTATTACAGATCCTCAATTCAGAGGAATGTTTCAATCTTCTTTTAACGGAGAAAAATGGCAACAAATCTTAATTAATATATTTGCTGCCAAAGATTTACGCCAAGTACCGCAAATACTTGAAACCTCAACGGGGAATGAAACAGGTTATTTCTTGGGAGAGATTGATAAAACTGCCGATTACAGAATCGGTTTCTTCCGATATGATATCCATAGCGGAAGTGTGGCTCATAAGAAAGTCGGGCTGCGAAATCTTGTTAAATCATTCACTAATCCCAAATGGGGAATTTTCGATGCTGTTGTCGCTGTTTTTGATGACAATAAAAATTGGAGAGTATCATTCATATCTGATATAAAAGGAGAAGCGACAAATTCAAAACGGTTTACTTTCGTCTTCGGAGAAAGAAATGAGCAGTATAACACAGCTGTAAGTCGATTCCAATACCTTCAAAACAATGGAATTTCGTTTGAAACATTGAAAGAGGCCTTCTCTGTTGAGGCTCTTACCAAAGAGTTCTATAATGAGTTATTTAACTGGTATCAATGGGCATTATCAGATGAAGTGGGCATTACTTTTCCAAATGATATTAACATAAGCGATGATGATAGAAACATTGAAGAACATTTGATTAGGCTTATTACCAGGCTTATGTTTGTGTGGTTCATCAAAGAGAAATCATTGGTTCCGGAAAAGCTTTTTGAGGAGCATTATTTGAGAACTATCTTGAAAAACTTTATTCCGCAAAGTGCCGAATCGGGCAATTACTATAATGCCATACTCCAAAACCTTTTCTTTGCCACACTTAATAAAGAGATTGACAAAAGAGCATTTGCAAGTGATGATCCCATATTTGTAAAAAGAATAGAGCATTATGGTATTAAAACATTGTACCGCTATTCTAATTTGTTCACGATCAGCGAAAAAGAGATTATTAAACTATTTGCTTCAATTCCTTTTCTCAATGGAGGTCTTTTCGAATGCTTTGACAAAAGTAATGATAATGGCAAGGTAATTTATTATGACGGTTTCAGCAGGAACAAAAAGAAGATTGCATTCATTCCAAATATGGTATTCTTTGACGAAGGAAAAGGGATCATTCCACTGCTTAAAAAATACAACTTCACCATTGAAGAAAATTCTCCGAATGATACCCAGGTGGCTCTTGATCCGGAATTATTGGGAAAAGTATTTGAGAATCTTTTAGGTGCATATAACCCCGAAACAAAGGAAACAGCAAGAAACCAGTCCGGATCATTCTATACTCCTCGTGAAGTGGTAAATTATATGGTGGATGAATCGCTCATCAACTATATTTTGAACAAAGTCAGAGGCATAAGCGAGGACGAGGTCAGGGAGCTGTTCAGAAATAATGAAATGCCCGAATCCATAAAGTCCAATCAGACACTTGTAAAGAGCATTTCCAGCTGTCTTCAATCTGTAAGGATACTGGACCCGGCTTGCGGTTCTGGAGCTTTCCCAATGGGAGCACTAAACCGAATAGTGGAGCTTTTGAAAATCTTGTATGAATTCAAGGGTACAAATACGTGCAGTCTGAAATTGCATTTGATTGAGAATTGCATATATGGATCTGACATTCAGACCATAGCCGTACAAATAAGCAAATTACGCTTCTTCATATCTTTAATATGCGAACAAAACAAAGAAGAAGAAAAAGATAACTTCGGGATTATTCCTATGCCCAACCTTGAAACCAAGTTTGTGACTGCTAATACACTCATAGGATTGAAAACAAGTGAACCAAATCTGTTTGACACCGAGATTCGAGAGACAAAACAAAAACTTCTGGATGTCAGGCACGAACATTTCTCCGCGAAAAATTCTAAGGAAAAAACAGAATGCAGAAAGAAAGATAAAGAGTTGAGGGATAGGCTAACCGCATTATTGGAATCCAATAATTATTGCTCTCATGAGGATGCCGAACAATTGGCTGCCTGGAATCCCTACGACCAAAATCAATCTTCATCCTTCTTTGATATTGAATGGATGTTTGGCTTTAATGACGGCTTTGATATTGTCTTAGGAAATCCCCCTTACATTCAATTGCAAAACAACGGTGGACAACTTGGTGAACTATATAGTAACTGCGGATATCAAACATTCGCAAGAACAGGAGATATTTATTGCTTATTCTACGAAAGGGGCTGTCAGCTGTTAAGACCAGGTGGCCATCTGTGCTTTATCACGTCAAACAAATGGATGCGTGCCGGATATGGAGAAAAGACAAGAGAATTTTTCGCTAAGAAAACCAACCCAAAACTGTTGATAGATTTTGGTGGGGTAAAGATCTTTGAATCCGCTACCGTAGATACTAATATCCTGCTGTTCGCTAAGGAAGCAAGCGCCCACAAGGTGATCTGTGCCGTTACGAAAAAAGAGGACAAGAACCGCATAAAGGAATTGAGCGATTTTGTGCGGCAAAACAATTCTGTTTGCTCTTTCGATTCATCAGATAGCTGGGTTATCCTATCTCCAATAGAGCAGTCTATTAAAAGAAAGATCGAGGCCATCGGCACTCCGTTAAAAGATTGGGATATCCAAATCAATTATGGAATCAAGACCGGTTATAACGAAGCATTCATAATTGGCACCGAGAAACGCAATGAAATCTTAGCCAATTGTTCTACTCCCGAAGAAAGGGCAAGAACAGAGGAATTAATTCGACCGATTTTGAGAGGCAGGGATATTAAGCGTTATAGCTACGAGTGGGCAAATCTGTATTTAATCGCCACTTTTCCATCGCGACATTATGACATAGAGCAATACCCTGCCGTTAAAAATTATCTGCTCTCTTTTGGTATGGAAAGGCTGGAGCAAACAGGTGAAACTCATATAGTTAATGGAGAAATAATCAAGGCAAGAAAACTGACAAATAACAAGTGGTTTGAAACGCAAGACAGCATTAGTTATTTGGAGGATTTCAGTAAGCCAAAAGTTATGTATCCAAATATGACTAAATACCTACCGTTCTATTATGATATAAAGGGGTTCTATCAAAATGACAAATCATTTATGATTACTGGTAAGCATATC
>JAQUYF010000043.1 GCA_028691975.1 Bacteroidales bacterium
CCATAACTTGCAATGACCGGCTTAACCGCTTTGAGCAGACCAAGCTGGTAGTTGATCATCTCTGCAGCCTGAGCACTTCCACCAGGGGAATTGACTCGCAGGACAACGGCTTTTATGGTAGAATCTTTTCTAACTTTCTCCAACTGTTGCGCAAATTTGATTCCGGATATCTCGTCATCACTGCCGTCAAGTACGATCTCGCCGTTAGCATAGATCACAGCAATCTTATCAAGAGCACGGTAGTTCGGTTTGACTTTGGCTTTGGCATATTGCCCAAGAGTGACGAATTTCAGATCTTTGCTGTCTTTAACGCCAAACAGATCACACAGATAATTGCCGACTTCTTCGCGATAGCAAGCCTGGTCAATCATATTTCTTTGAAGTAAAGACGGTGCGTTCAGTATTTCCAAATTGTCAATCCAGCCATTGAACTCTTCAACCGAGAAGCCTCTCGAAGCTGCAATATCTTCACACCATGAATTCCAAATAGTATTCAGCATCACCTGATTCTGTTCTCTGTTCTCATCACTGATGTCGTTTTTGATAAATTGCTCTGCTGCTGCTTTAAACTTGCCGTGGCGTATCAACTGCATATCGACTCCGAGTTTGTCAAGCAAATCTTTAAAAAACATAATGTTGGTGCCGATACCGGTGATATATGCATCTCCGTAGGCATCAAACATTACCTTGTCAGCGACAGAAGCCATATAGTAATTGCCATTGTCAAAATTGGTGGAATATGATACAATGGCTTTCCCTGAGTTTCTGAATCTCTTCAAGGCAGCACGAAATTCTTCCGCCTGTGCGATCCCCATGTTGATATTTTCCGGTGTCATGTAAATAAATTTGATACCCGGATCTTTTGCAGCCATATCAATAGCCTGAACTGCGTTAAGCAGAGATATGTTATTATCCAATTTTGCGCTTAGCGAAGTATAGTTGACATTAAGTTTTTCACCACCCTGTTCCGCAATGGCCTCTTTGAAGTCAATTTTAAGTATTGCCGTCTTTGGAATGGCCGGTTCAGCCTTTTCAGCAACCGATACGATACTCCCGACAAGCCCTATTCCTATGAGTCCAAGGATGAAAATGGCAAGCAAACATCCAACAAATGAACCCAATAACGTTTTCCAAAAGTTATTCATAAAAGTGTGTTTTTACTCGATAAATTAATTTTTCTTTGCAAAGGTAATACATAATTTCTACTTTTGCGCTGATGAACAAACTTCTTAGAAATATTACCTGTGTTGCGGTGATCGCCGGCTATATGATGGCATATATGGGGTTTGGCATTCACGAATGTGTGACAGAAGGGACAAAAGATTTGATTCTGATGGTAGGAGACACTTCCTGTGAGGCAATTCACTCCCATGTTCATACTCACATGCATATTCACACGGATACAGGCGTCATGCATTCTCATCCGCATACTTGTGAAGGTCATCACCATGACGGTGACGATCCTGACGAGTGTGAACACTGTGACCATGAAGGCATTCATAATGCACATTGCTGCAATACAAATGTTTATATTGTTACGGATGTTCAGGATGGTGGCAATGACAATGTGGAGAAGGTGTTCTTGCCGGAGTTTACTTTTGAGCACTGCATCTCTGTAGCAGACAATATTCAGCAATCTTTCAATCATGAGGAAAGCGCAGCTCTTCCCCCTCTGATATTTTATAATCTTCATTCATATTTTTCTGTTTGGAAGTTGTGATTTAAAACTCTTTTCCTAAGAGTTTTATTGGACGTGCTTTTATACGTCCATACAATAATCACAATTTTATAAACAATGAAACGAATATTATCAATTATCATAATTTGTTTTGCTTTTGTAAATACGTACGCTCAGACATTTCAGGGTAATATTTACTACAAAAAGCAGAATGGTACCACGGAGCCTCTTCCTTTTGCTCAGGTTTATTATTTGGAGAAGTCAAAGTTGTTGGAAGCCGATGCCGACGGTACATTTAAACTTAAAATCACAGAAAAATCGACTCTTGTTGCCACTTACGTGGGCTATACGAGAGACACGGTAGTGGCTATGCCTGGCATGACACAGGCCGACTTTTACCTTTCAGGTGAAAATGAGGTGGCAGAGTCTGTTATTACGGCACGTCAGCCCGGTAATACACTATCAAAGTTGAGTTCGGTCAGAACTGAGGTGATCACGGCTGCAGGGCTTTGTAAAATGGCCTGTTGTAATCTTGCGGAGAGCTTTGAAAACTCTGCAAGTGTCACGGTCGGTTATTCCGATGCCATCACAGGCGCCCGCCAAATCAAGTTGCTCGGTCTTTCAGGAACATACACTCAGATGCTTGATGAAAACAGACCTGTGATGCGCGGACTTGCCTCACCGTTCGGTCTTTCATATATTCCCGGTCAGTGGCTGGAGAGCATTCAGATAGCTAAAGGTCCCTCTTCTGTTATTAACGGGCTTGAGGCTGTCACAGGGCAGATTAATATGGAGCATCGTAAGCCTACGGCTGAAAATCCGCTCTTTGTCAATCTTTATGTAGGCAATGATACTAAACTTGAGGCTAATGTAGCATCTTCTTTACAGTTGAATGAAAAGTGGAGTACCGTAATTCTCGGTCACGTTTCTTCAGAATTGGCAACTTTTGACCATAATGAAGATGGTTTTAGAGATGAACCCAAGACCATTCAGTTTAATCTGGCTAATAGGTGGCTTTATTACGCCCCAAGTGGCGTACAAGTGCGTTTTGGAATTAGAGCTTTGAGTGATGACAGAGTCGGCGGTCAGATGAATTTTACCAAAACAACAGACAGATTTACTTCCGGACTCTGGGGATCCCGTATTCAAAATAAAGGAATGAACGGATACGTGAAAGTAGGAGTTCCTCTGAATGCCGATAATTCGCAAAATGTCGCTTTGGTTGCAGATTACACTTATCACAGGTTTGACTCTTTTTTCGGACTTAAAGATTACAACGGAAAGCAAAATTCTGTCTTTCTTAATTTGCTGTACCAGAACGATATAAATGATGCTCACAAGATTGAGTTCGGCATCACCGGACAACACGACAACTTTGATGAACTGATGGGTGAACACTTCCCGGCACTGTCAATTATCGGCTCGTCCGATGACTATAAATATACGATAGATCCGAGCAGAATAGAAAATTCTATCGGTGCTTTCGGGGAATATACCTACCGACTCGGAGATAAATTGACCTTTGTCGGAGGGGCCAGACTGGACTACAATAATTTACAGGGCTGGCTTTTCGCCCCGCGGGCAAATGTTAAATATTCTATGCTCGACAATAAGGTAATCTTGAGAGCCTCCGGCGGACGTGGCTTCCGTTCTTCCAACATCTTTGTTGACAATCTTGGAATGTTTTCAACCGGCAGGACCGTCAAAGTTGATGACAATCTGGATCTTGGAGAAGATGCATGGACTTATGGCGGAAACATTACAGTCTATATGCCGTTCGGATATGAAAATAATACTTACTTGAGCTTTGACTTTTTCAGGAATGAATTTGTCTCTCAGATTATTGTGGATCAGGAGAGAGATGCAAGGTATGTATGGCTATACAATCTTGACGGCAAGTCATATACCAATACATATCAGATCGATTTTTCAGTTGATCCTGTAGAGAGGTTTAATATTGTTGCGACATTCAGATATACGGACGCTAAAGTGACCCTGTCAGGACAGGGACTTGTTGAACGACCGCTTACAAGCAGGTATAAAGCCGTTTTGAATATGCAATATTCAACAAATATGAGTAAATGGATATTTGACTTCACGGCACAGTTAAACGGGCCGATGAAGCTTCCAAACTTTATGGATATGGAGTATTCACCTGTTTATCCTGTGCTTTTCGCACAGGTTACAAGGAAGTTTAGGAGCGTGGATGTGTATATAGGTGGAGAAAACCTTACCAACTATCGTCAGCACGATGCTATCATCGCTGCGGATCGGCCTTTCAGCACGGACTTTAATGCAAGCGCCATCTGGGGCCCTCTCATGGGTATTAAAGTATATGCCGGAATGAGACTTACATTGTGGAAATAATAATTAATCATATAAATATCAATCATGAAACATTTTTTAAGAATTATGATGGTAGCGGCAGTAGCAGGACTACTCTCTATCAGTGCAAATGCACAAGACAAAAAAGTTGACAACATTAAAGAAGTTACATTTACTTCAAGTATTGAATGTAAAAATTGCGTAAAAAAAGTTGAAGCTAATATTCCTTTCGAAAAAGGTGTAAAAGATCTTAAGGTTAATCTTGATAATCAGACTATCTACATCAAATACGATGCGACCAAGACTACAAAGGAAAAATTGGCTGCTGCTATCGTTAAACTCGGATATACTGCTGAAGAAGTGGTTAAGGAAGAGCCGGTAAAAGAGTAGTATTTTTAATAAAAATTGTAAAAGAGCGTTCCGACTGTCGGGATGCTCTTTTTTTTTACTCCAAAATGCACTAATTTTACGCGATAATTTAAAACAATCCTTATGAAACGTATCTTCCTGTTGGCGGTATCCTCACTCTTGGCCTTATCGCTTAATGCCCAGACTTGGGTTCGTGTCAATCAAGTAGGTTATTTACCGAATGACAAAAAAGTTGCAGTATTAATCTCCCTTGATGAGACAAATGCGGCGTTTGAAGTTTGCAACGCATTAACCGATAAAGTGGTATATAAGGGTACGGGCACCAAGTTCGATCCTTCCAAATGGGCAATGAAGAGCGCATACAGAATGGATTTCTCTTCAGTGACGCTTGACGGCGGCTATTACATTAAGAGCAATGGCGTCAGGTCGGTAGTGTTTCCGATTGGTGCGGATGTCTATGAAGGGATCGCAGATTATCTGCTCGTATATATGCGTCAGCAGCGCTGCGGGGACAATCCTTATACCGATACGCTTTGTCACCAGCATGATGGATACATAGTCAGTCATCCTACTCGCAACGGAGAGCATATTGATGTAACGGGGGGCTGGCACGATGCAACAGACTATCTTCAATATCTTCCTACATCGGCAACAGCTACATATCAGATGCTTTTTGCATACAGGCAGGCAAAAGACAAGTCTGTTTTTAAAGACGAATATAATGAAAGAGGGAGAAAAGGGGCGAATGGCATTCCTGATATCCTGGACGAAGCTAAGTGGGGGTTGGAGTGGGTGGATAAAATGAATCCGGCTCCACGTGAGATGTACAATCAGATTGCGGATGATCGTGATCATGCAGGATTCAGGCTTCCATACAGAGATAAAGTGGATTACGGATGGGGAGCCGGTACAGGCAGGCCCGTTTATTTTGTTACCGGAAAACCCCAGGGTCTCGGCAAGTATATAAATAGGACTACAGGTGTCTCTTCTACCGCAGGCAAATTTGCTTCAACTTTTGCTTTGGGAGCGGAAGTTATGAAAGAATACTATCCTGAATTTGCAGCCAAAATTGAGGCTAAGGTTAAACCTGCATACGATTTTGCACTTGAGGATTTGGGAAATACCCAGACAGCGTGCCTTGTATCTCCATATTTCTATGAGGAAGACAGTTTTGTCGATGATATCGAACTTGCAGCCGCCACCCTTTACTCTCTTGGAGATACTACTTTCAACTGGAAGAAACAGGCCGACTATTGGGGTGACCTTGAGCCTTTCAGCCCATGGATGCCGCTTGACAGGCTTGGAAATGAATACCATCACTACCAGTACTATCCTTTTGTCAATTTGGGACATCCTCTTCTGGCGATGAGCCTGGATAAGAAGATTGCGGCAAAATATCAGGGTTTTATGAAGGTAGGGTTGACTATACTTATGGAAAATGCTAAAGATGATCCTTTCCTTCACGGTGTCCCATATCTCTGGTGTTCCAATAATCTGACTTCGGCAGCCATTACCCAGGCAAGGCTTTACAATGAGATAACCGGTGACGATACTTTCCTTGAGATGGAAACTGCCATGAGAGACTGGCTTCTCGGTTGCAACCCTTGGGGAACGTCTATGATCAGCGGCATTCCCGAGGCTCCGATGCCGGGGTACGACTATCCTACCGAGCCACATTCGTCATACGTACAGGTTAACGGAGATTTGACCTACGGCGGTCTGGTTGACGGTCCGATTTACAATAATCTGTTTGTTGAGCGGGCGGGCGGTTCTCTCCGTCAGGCTGACGAATTTGCCGAGTTGAATCACGGTATTGCAGTGTATCACGAAGATATAGGAGACTATTCAAGCAATGAGCCGACTGTGGATGGTTCTGCAGGCTTGACTTATTATTTTGCCGAAATGGAAAATAAAGGTTTGGAGCAGAAGTCCGCTAAGGTTGTAAAGGATGACAGAGGTGCGATTGTGAGGATTAACCCGGATGAAAAAAACATCTACCTTATTTTCTCGGCGGATTCCGTCTTTAACGGAGGAGAATATATTCTCGATGTTCTAAAGAAAAACAAGATCAAGGGCAGTTTCTTCCTTACAGGCAATTGCCTTAGAATGGAAGAACACAAGGCCTTGATTGAAAGAATAATAAAAGAAGGGCACTATGTCGGCGGGCACTCTAACGGACATGTGCTTTATGCTGATTGGGGAGCTGACCGGCCTACTCTTATGAGTGCAGACAGCATTGTTGCCGATATGAGGGCAAATATGGCGGAGTTGGAGAAGATTGGGATCAAAGCTGAGAATGCTCAGTGGTATCTTCCTCCATACGAGCATTACAACAAAGAAAATGTAGAATTGCTTAACGCATTGGGTATCAAAGTGATTAATTATACTCCGGGCACAGGAACTCCTGCCGACTATACTACGCCGGATATGAAGAGTTATAAGAGTTCGCAGACTTTGATAGATGGGCTGTACAAGTTTGAAAATGAGAAGGGGCTAAATGGGGCGATTGTGCTGCTTCACCCGGGTATCCATCCCGACAGGACAGACAGGCTCTACGAGAGGCTTGATCAGATAGTTAAAAAGCTTAAGCGTAAAGGTTACACTTTTTCGTCTTTAGAAACAGTGCGTTGATACGATTTATCATACGCAAAACAGGTGATTATGTATAAAATAGTTGGTAAAGAATATCTGACGCCGGTGATCTGCAAAATGGAGGTTGAGGCTCCGCGCATTGCCGCTTCCGCCCATCCCGGGCAGTTTCTGATTGTGAGAGCTCGTGAAGAGGGAGAGCGGATTCCGCTTACAATTTGTGATTATGATAGCGAAAAGGGTACAGTTTCTATTGTTACTCAAGTGGTAGGGGCTTCAAGTCGGAGAATTTGCCATCTAAATGAAGGAGAATCTTTTACCGATTGTGTAGGACCACTCGGGCAGCCATCCGAATTTGTAAAGTGGGAGTGCGAGAAGTTTACACGGAGCAGATTTTTGTTTGTCTGCGGTGGGGTCGGAGCTGCTCCTGTTTATCCTCAGGTTAAGTTTTTGCACTCCAAAGGAGCTGCAGTGGATGTAATTATCGGTGCCAGAAGCAGTGAACTCCTTATTTTTGAAAAGGAGATGGCTTCGCAGTGCGACAATCTGTATATATGTACGGATGACGGCTCGAAGGGAGAGAAAGGGCTTGTGACGGATGTTATTGACAGGCTGATGGCAGAGGGTAACCATTATGACTGTTCGGTGGCGATCGGACCGATGGTGATGATGAAGTTTGTGTCACTTACAATGAAGCGATTCGGCGTGCCTTTGACGGTGAGTCTCAATACGATTATGGTTGACGGTACGGGAATGTGCGGGGCATGCCGTGTGACAGTGGGAGGAAAGAGTCGATTTGCATGTGTTGAGGGGCCTGAATTTGATGGCTATCAGGTGGATTATGATGAAGCAATGCGCAGACAGACGATGTATCATGAGTTTGAGATTGAGGCGGATCACAAATGTAAAATTGGATTAGACGAATAATCAAGATGACAGAGATAAAGAAAAGAGTTCCGGTCAGGGAACAGGATCCGATGATTCGCTCCACAAATTTTGAAGAGGTTTGCTATGGATACAATATGGAGGAAGCTCGCGAAGAGGCTTCACGCTGTCTTAATTGTAAAAAGCCGTGCTGTGTCGGAGAGTGCCCTGTAGGTATTAAAATACCTCAATTCATAGAAAAAATCAAAGAGGGAGATGTGGCTGCCGCCGCTGAAATAATTGCGCAAGACAGCTCTCTTCCGGCAGTTTGCGGACGAGTCTGTCCGCAAGAGTCGCAGTGCGAAGGTAGTTGTATTCTCGGAATAAAGGGCGAAGCTGTCGCTATCGGCAAATTGGAGCGATTTGTGGCTGACTATACCCTTGAACATAAGCGACAATTGTTGACGGCAACACCGTCGAACGGAAAGAAAGTTGCCATTGTCGGAAGTGGCCCCTCAGGCCTTGCCTGTGCAACTGATTTGGCGAAGCTTGGCTATGATGTAACTATATTCGAAGTGCTCCATAAGGCCGGAGGTGTGCTGCAATACGGTATCCCCGAATTCAGGCTGCCTAAGGAGAAAGTCGTTGAGAAAGAAGTGGAGAATGTGCGTGCTCTTGGGGTGAAGATTGAGACCAATGTGGTCGTGGGCCGTACCGTGACTATTGATCATTTGATGAATGAGGAGGGCTTTAAAGCCGTCTTTATCGGTTCCGGAGCCGGTCTTCCAAAGTTTATGGGTATCCCGGGGGAAAATCTGAACGGGGTCTTTTCGGCTAACGAATTTCTGACGCGCAGCAATCTTATGCATGCTTACGATGGTAAAAGTGATACTCCTGTTTTCGTGGGAAAGAAAGTTGTGGTTGTGGGCGGAGGCAATGTCGCAATGGATGCAGCCCGCACTGCACTCAGACTTGGGTCTCAAGTAACTGTCGTATATCGTCGTACGGAAAAAGAACTGCCGGCAAGAGTGGAAGAGGTGCATCATGCAAAGCAGGAGGGCATCGTGTTCAAATTGTTGACCAATCCTGTGGCAATACTTGGAAATGAGAAGGGATGGGTGCGTGGCATCAGATGTATTCGTATGGAGCTCGGAGCAGTTGATGACAGTGGCCGTCGCAGACCGGTAGCCGTTTCGGGGTCTGAATTTGATATTGAGACAGATGTGGTGATTATGTCGCTTGGAACTTCACCAAATCCGCTTTTAGCTTCTACTACGGATGGATTGGATACTTCAGGTAATGGCTGTCTTGTTGCCGATGAGTATGGTAAGACTACACGTAGAGGCGTATTTGCCGGAGGTGATGCTGTGACAGGTTCTGCTACTGTGATTTTGGCGATGGGGGCCGGTCGCAGAGCTGCTGCCGCCATTCATGAATATTTGAGTAAGTAGCGTTACTCTATTCTACTTTTTAGAAGTTTGTACCCTGCGGCGCTGATTTTAATTGTTGTGCCATTGCGGAGAATGACACATTGCAATTGTCCGTATCTTTCAATTCTGGATAAAAAATTGATATTCACTATGTAAGAGCGGTGAATCCGGACAAACCTGTTTTGCGGAAGGTGTTCTTCGTAATATTTCATGGTTTGCTCCTTGAGCCATTTACCGTCATTTGTGTGTATGGCTACATAGTCTCCGTCAGCCTGCAAATATTCAATCTCTTCAATGGAGATAATCTTGATCTTCTGTCCTTCCCTTACGGAAATATGATCATCAATTGTGATTTCTGCCTTAGTAGTCGGTTCAGATTGCTTTTTTTGCTCCGTAACCTCAGCAGTGGTTATCTTATGGTTGACATATAGCACGGTGGCAATAAAACCTGACAGTAGAATCATAGCCCGTGCAGCTATCGTAGGAGCATATAGCGGGAATGCAGTTTTAACTAAAAGATAGATTGCGAGTGTTTCCATCCCAAGTGAGACGATCAGACAAAATGTGATTACCATTACAAAAAACAGTGATTGTAATCGTATTGTCTTAAATGCAACTGAGCCGTACCTTACTACGCTTATTAATGCAAAGCCTATCGGTCCCAGCAGTGCGAATATTATAATCGTATCGTAGAGAAACAATCTAAGGGCTTCCCGATTGTCAAGACCACAGATCAGATAAAACACAAAAGAATATATTACCGCATACAATAGCATTGCGGTAATATACCTTATGTAATCTAATTTTCCTTTAATCAATTCCCCGGTTATTTAACTTCTCCTCCACCGAATATACATTCGGCATAAACCACTAATTTACTGTTATTTTCTGAATAAGTTGCACTCCTATTGTCGGCAAAGCCACCCAATATTGATTTTTGACTTACTTCAACATTCCATTCGGCCGGGACAATGATAGTAACTCCACCAAACAATGCGCTGATCTTCAGTGTGGTAGTCCCTTCGGCAAGTGAAGTGTTCCTAAGATCAAGAGTTATACCTCCAAACAGTACGTTGATCTCGCCACCTTTAAATACGGGATCCATATATACTTGCTCTGCTCCACTGAATAAAAAGTCATAATCAATCTCACCGTTGACTTTTTGTCTATTGTGATCTTTAGCTCCAAATCCGTGTTGACAGCCACCTTTTCCATTCGCGAAGATTGAAATGATTATGGTTAAACCGACTATAATTAAAAATACCGGCCAGTAGTTTCTGGTAAATCCGTTAGCGTAATTGCCTGTTACCAACTCAATCAGTCGTGGCATCAGGAAAAACACTCCTATCATGAAGATAATAAACCCTTGTGTGTAATGTTTTCTGCACAATTCAATTGTTCCTATGGCAATGAGCAGCATTTGCCATGAGACCAGTACTCTTCTCAATAGAGGTGATATCAGGCCCATATTTGCAAGTACCAGGACGGCACCTATTGCTACTAATAAAATACCGAGGATTAGAGCATTGCTCCCTGCATCCTTGCTTTTCTTGACGGGATTACCGTCTTTGTCTAAAATATCCATTGTTTTTTGTCTTTATTAAAATTGCGTCTTAATTTTCGCTTGCAAAAGTATTTCTCACAACAAAACTGTGCAACAGGAAATCGACAAAACCCCGATAAACCCCGATGAACTTACCGTATAAAACGATAAAAAAAAGCCACCTAAAGGTGACTTTCTCTTATTAGTAGCGGAGGAAGGACTCGAACCTCCGACCTCCGGGTTATGAGCCCGACGAGCTACCAACTGCTCTACTCCGCGGTGTATTGAACTGCAAAGATATAACTATTTTTTAATTTATCAAAATTAAATTTAACTAAAGTTTTGACTGACCGTCAATAAACTCCTGTAAATGAGAGACTAAATCTTTTCTATTTATTAATTTCTGATCACCTGTGCCAAGATGTTTTAAAGTAACACTATTGTCACTAATCTCATTTTCTCCAACTATTGCAAAGAATGGAATACTTTTGCGGTCGGCATATTCAAATTGCTTTTTCAGTTTAGTGTTGTCAGGATAAATCTCACAGTTAAGGCCGGCTTCACGGAGGTCTTTTGCAACAGATATTGCATATTGCAACTCTTTGTCCCCCATATTGGAGAAGAGAACTACGGCAGAATCTGCTACATTATCAGGGAACAGGTTAAGGCCATTCAATACATCATAAATCCTGTCTGCTCCAAATGAAATACCTACCCCGGACATATTCGGAAGCCCGAAAATACCTGTTAAGTCATCATAACGACCGCCTCCGCAAATACTTCCAATCTCAAAATCCAAAGCCTTAACTTCAAAAATTGCGCCTGTGTAATAGTTTAACCCGCGGGCAAGAGAAAGGTCTAACTCAACTCGGGGCTTGATATCTGCATTTTCAATCAAATTGAATAACACTTCAACTTCTTCAACACCTTTGGTGCCAATTTCTGACGGCGCCAGCAGTTCTCTGATCTTGGCAATCTTATCCCTATTGCTTCCCTGAAGAGTTAAAACAGGCTCAATAATAGAAATTGCCTTTCCATCAAGACCTTTTTCTGCCAACTCCTCTTTAACGGACTCAAGGCCTATCTTATCTATTTTGTCGATAGCCACGGTGATATCAACCAATTTTTCCGGATTACCGCAAATCTCCGCAAGTCCGGAAAGGATCTTTCTGTTATTGATCTTGATACAGACATTGATTTTCAACATACTGAAAACCATCTCCACCATCTGAACGAGTTCAAGTTCATTGAGTAGTGATCTGCTCCCGATTACATCCACGTCGCATTGATAAAATTCGCGATAACGTCCCTTCTGCGGGCGGTCTGCACGCCAGACAGGCTGAATCTGATACCGCTTAAATGGGAAAGAGAGTTCATTTTGGTGTTGGACCACAAATCTCGCAAACGGCACTGTCAGGTCATATCTCAAGCCTTTCTCGCAAACCTTCAGTGCAAGGGCGTTGGAAGAGTAGTTGCCGCTAAAATCCACGTTGCTGAAGGCGTCACCCGAATTTAAGACTTTAAAGAGCAGTTTGTCGCCCTCTTCTCCATATTTGCCGAGCAGGGTGCTGAGATTTTCCAACGACGGAGTCTCTATCTGCCGATAGCCAAATCTTCTGAAAACATTCTTGATAATATCGAAAATGTAGTCTCTTCTCACCATTTCGGCGGGTCCAAAATCTCTTGTTCCTTTCGGAATTGACGGCTTCTGTATCATAATATCTCTCTTTTTATCGTCGCAAAGATATTAAAAAATATTAATTATTAGTTATGTCGCATGTCATGCCTGGTGAAGATGGATGCAGTCGAAAGATGGTAAAATGTATCGTAATAATGGAAGTTATTTATTTTTTTTTAAAAAAATTAAAATAAATTGTATAACACTAATAAATTGTTATTACTTTTGCGCGAAATATAGAGGGGAGGAAATGTTTTTTCCTATAAGTTAGAGACATAGAGTTTTTACAATTTATTATATAAACCTAATAATTTACACTAAAATGAAATTAAAAATTTCCGTATTAGCATTAATGGCATGCTGCGCAATGCTTGCTGTTTCTTGCAACAATCAGCCTAAAGAAGCTGAAGAAGTAGAAGAAGTTGAAGTTGTTGTTGAAGATACAACTGCTGTTGAGACTCCTGCCGACACAACTGTAGCTGAAGTTCCTGCTGTTTAATTCTACAAGAAAAAGATGTGAAAATAGCCTGTTCGAATATCGAACGGGCTATTTTGTTGTTATACTGCGAAAAGTTGTACCTTTGCGCAAAGTAAACATTTAGACATGAATTATATTAAAACCGCTATTGAGAATGGCCCTGTCATTATTGAGCCGAAAGTTTTTATTGATAACAGGGGGTATTTTTTCGAGTCATTTTCTCTTAGGGATTTTGAACGAAATGTCGGAAAGATTACTTTCGTGCAGGACAACGAATCTTTTTCTGTGCGAAAAGGAGTCTTGCGCGGACTTCATTTCCAGAAGGGAGAGGCAGCTCAGGCCAAACTTATCAGAGTAGTGCAGGGCAGAGTACTTGATGTGGCAGTCGATATAAGAGAGGGGTCAAAGAGCTACGGAAAATATATCTCTACCGAATTGAGTGGAGAAAATAAGAGGATGTTTTTCATCCCGAGAGGGTTTGCCCACGGCTTTCTCGTACTTGAAGAGAATACCGTCTTTCAATACAAATGCGACAACTACTACGACCCTGCACAAGAGGGCTCCTACAGGTGGAATGATCCTACAATCGGAGTTGATTGGGGAGTGGATGCAAAAGATGTGATTTTGTCCGAGAAGGACCTGAAAGCCCCTGCTTTTCCTGTCAAGTAGCAATCAAGACCTTGAAATGCACTCTTTGAGTGCGGAGGACCACCATGGAGTCTCTACGGAAAAAGTCTCTCTTATCTTGGATTTGTCCAAAACAGAATAGGCCGGTCTGCAGGCAGCGGAAGGATATTCTGCCGTAGAAAGGGGATTTACCTTGCAGTCAAGTCCGGAATAAACCATAATTGCTGCAGCAAATTCAAACCACGAGCATTTGCCTTCGTTGGTAAAGTGGAAAATCTCACCTCTGCGATCTCCTATCTGCGGCACAATCTTCAGGATGGCTTTCGCCAGGTCGCGGGCGTATGTGGGTGATCCGATCTGGTCCGCAACAACTCCTATTGATTTTTTTTCGGCACCAAGCCGTTGCATAGTCTTTAAGAAGTTTTTACCGTAAGTGGAATATAGCCACGCCGTGCGAATGATGATGCCCTTGCAGTGGCTGCGCCTGAACGCAATTTCTCCTTTGCGCTTACTTGCTCCATAGACAGAATTTGGATGGCAAGCGGATGATTCTTTGTATGTTCCGCGCTTGCGAGTGCCGTCAAACACATAGTCCGTTGAGATATGCACCATAAAGGAATCGTGCTTGCGAGCAGCTTTTGCAAGATTTGCAACGCCGTCAGCATTAATCTTGTAGCAGAGGTCAATATTACTCTCGGCACCGTCAACATTTGTATATCCGGCACAATTGATAATGCCGCCTATCTTATGTTCACATATAAAAGCATCTACCTGGGCCGCATCGCATATATCGAGTTGAAGTATCGTTCCGCTTTGGGCAATATCGGTGAATATATAGTTGGATTTATCTTTTGTGAGCTCCTGAAGTTCCGACCCAAGCTGTCCATTGGCGCCTGTAATGAGGATTTTTTGCATGATTAATTAAATTCTATTACAAAGATAGCACTTAATAAGTGTAAAAATCAGTTATCTTTGTGGAAATTTTGATACAATGGATTACAATACTCAAAGAGAAGGGCTGATTTTGCCTGAATATGGAAGACACATTCAGAAAATGATAGAACAGGTAAAGGCTATACCGG
The DNA here is from genome assembly GCA_028691975.1 of Bacteroidales bacterium. Lineage (GTDB taxonomy): Bacteria > Bacteroidota > Bacteroidia > Bacteroidales > UBA932 > Cacconaster. The sequence continues at coordinate 14,664 of JAQUYF010000043.1, forward strand.
ATAAAGAAAAACGCAGTGAACAGATGCGCGCTATCGTGCAGATAATGGGAATCTTAAATCCTCAGATGAAAGAGCTTAACGACTATAAGCATAAACTGTGGGATCATGCCCAGATCATTGCGGGGCTTGATGTGGATATAGATTCGCCTTATCCGTTGCCGGCAATGAATGAGTTTAATAGCAAGCCCGATCCGATCGCTATAGAAAAGAGGCCCATAAAGGCTACCTGCTATGGCAGAAACATAGAAAACATGATTAATCTTATTGCCGCGCGCGAAGACGATGATGCGAAGAGAGAGATGATCAAGAGGCTTGCCGTTTATATGAGACAACAGTATCTTATCTGGAATAAGGATTCTGTTGCTGAAGAGACCATATTTGCAGATATTGAGAAGCTTTCCAACGGGACTTTGAAAGTCCCAGAGGATATCCACTTGAGCGCGATTGCAGCTGATGCCACATTTGCCCGTCCGGGGCTGAATATGCCGGGCAACAATAATCCCAAGAAAGGCAATAATTTTAAAAAAGGGAAAAATAAAAAAGGGAGAAACAATAGATGACAGCCCAAAAGAAGAAGTCTAAATCAAAGAAAAAAAGCAAGCAGGTACGGACTATTGACCACTCAACCGGCAGGGTTATTAGGATTATTGTCGGCTGTCTGTTCGGTGTGCTTGCTATCTTTACGCTTGCAGCTTTGATTTCCTATCTTTTTACATGGAGCAAAGACTTGAGTCTTGCCTCTGATCCGGAGTTATTTGACAACAGCGTTGCTGCTGAAAACAGTGGCGGAAAGATCGGCTTTTTGTGGGCTCAGTTTTTGGTATCAAAATTATTCGGGCTTGGTGCGTTTGTTATACCGTTTTTTTTAGGAGCTGTCGCTGTCCTCTGTTTTAGAATCAGAAAGGTTAATATACTGAAACTAAGTATAGTTACTATATTCGGTGCCATCATTTTTTCGGTATTTTTTTCATACATTTTCAGCTTTACATCAATGGACAGCCTGTTCGGCAATGGAGCCGGAGGTTCTTATGGCTACTTTGCCAACGAATGGTTGTGCAGGATGTTGGGCAAGTTGGGAGCCGGCTGTGTTATTGCATTGGCTATTTTAATATGGTTGAGCCTGTTCACTCCAAAAGTGGCTTTTTGGTTTGACTCTCTGATTTTCAATGCTGCGCATTGGGAAAGAAAACGGAAAGAGCCTGTAGTTGAGGCTGAATCTGACGATCCAGAGGAGCCTGAAGATGACGATGAAACTCTTGAAACTGAGGAGGTTGAGGGGGTTTCTGAGCCTGAAGAGGTTGTAGTACCTAAAGCAAAGATTCCTGCCTCTCAATCAACTACAGCTGACGATGTGGAGTTGATTATTGAGAAGGATGATAATGATTTCTTCCCAGATCTTCCTGAAGATGAGAAAGCCCGTCTGTTCGATCCGCGATTGGATTTGCCCAATTATCAGCAACCTCCCTTATCACTGCTTGATGATTATCGAGACAAGTGGTATGAAGTATCTCGAGACGAGTTGGAGAAGAATAAGTCCAAGATTGTAAATGCACTTGCCAATTATAAGATTAAGGTGGAGAGTATCGTAGCCAAAATGGGTCCGACTGTAACTCTTTACAAGATACATATTGCTGACGGTGTGAGGATTGTACAGGTGAAGAGGCTGGAAGAGGATATCGCCATGTCGCTTGCTGCCAAAGGTGTCCGTGTCATTACTTTGACAGATGCTATCGGTATTGAAGTGGCAAACGAGAAGCCGAGCATTGTCGCCTTAAAGTCTATACTGAATAGTCCCAAGTTTAAGGAAGCCACAATGGAACTTCCTATGGCTTTGGGTATTACTGTTACAAATGAGCCGTTCTTTCTCGATCTTGAGAAGATGCCGCACTTGTTGATTGCCGGTGCGACAGGTATGGGCAAGTCTGTCGGACTTAATGCTATCATTGCTTCCCTGATATATTGCAAGCACCCTTCGGAAATGAAATTTGTGCTTGTAGATCCAAAGAAGGTAGAGCTTTCACTTTACAATAAGTTAGAGAAGCACTTTCTTGCAATGCTGCCTG
>JAQUYF010000044.1 GCA_028691975.1 Bacteroidales bacterium
GCAGGCACAACCGCCCGTTATGTCAAAGTCTTCGCCAAGAATTTCGGCACTATCCCGGCATGGCATCTCGGTGCAGGTGGGGAAGGGTACATTTTTGTTGATGAAATAATTGTCAGATAGTGAGCTTCGCTGCCAATCGGTTTTGGCCATTTACGTATGGCAGTAGCAGAAATAACTGTTTGTCTGTTAGACCAACATACGCGAAAACTCCAAAGTATTATTTGAAATTGTCTAAATAATGTTATCATTGCAGGCAATTATGGATACAGCGGTCGTCATATTAAATTGGAACGGGAAGAAGTTTCTCGAAACATATCTGCCTTCACTTACTCAAAATACCGATAGAGAGAATGCTTTCATCGTTGTTGCAGACAACGGCTCCACAGATGGTTCTGTCGAATGGATGGAAGTCAACTACCCTGATATCAGGGTCATAGAGTTTGATAAGAATTGGGGCTTTACAGGTGGCTACAATCGTGCTTTTAATGAAATTGATGCAGACTATTATGTCTTGCTCAACTCAGACATTGAAGTAACGCCTGGGTGGCTTGACAACCTACTTTCATTTATGGAAGATAACCCTGACGTAGGTATCTGCCAGCCGAAAGTGCTTGCAATGCATGATAAGACCTCTTTCGAGTATGCAGGAGCAGCCGGAGGTTTTATAGACAGGTACGGCTATCCTTTCTGCCGTGGACGTATTCTTTCCAAAGTGGAAAAGGACCACGGACAGTATGACAAGCCTATGGAGGTGTTTTGGGCCACAGGTGCCTGCCTGATGATACGCTCATCCCTTTACCATCACTTAGGAGGTCTTGACGAGTCATTTTTTGCTCACATGGAGGAGATTGACCTCTGCTGGAGAGCGAAATTGCTTGGATATGAGGTGTGGTGTGTCCCTTCGTCTGTCGTTTATCACGTAGGAGGCGGCACTCTTCCGAACAACTCTCCTAATAAACTCTATTTCAACTACCGTAACAATCTGCTGATGCTCTATAAAAATCTTCCGGAAAAGATTCGCAGTCGCAGGCTTTTTGTGCGCCGGTGTCTTGACGGGGTATCAGCGCTGGTTTATCTTGTGACGGGCAAATGGAGTTACTTCAAAGCTGTTTGTAGGGCACACAGGGACTATCGAAAGATGAAAAAAGAGATAGATCCATCTTCATTTTCAGAGGAAAATAACAATAAAGGATACTATTCAGGCAGTATCGTGCTGAGATTTTTTCTGTCGGGCGGACAACTGACTTTCGATAAGATCAGAAGAGAACTCTAATAGACTCTATTTCAGAGAATCGAAAGATTGATACAGGGTGAGTATTTCTTTGGCAATTTTCAGAAATTCCCGCCCTTTTTCAGTTAGCATTACACTAATCCCGATGCGCAGAAACAGCGCCGACCCGATCTCCTTTTCGAGAATCGCAATATGCTTGGAAACCGCCGGTTGGCTCATTCCCATAAGCATGGCGGCTTTGCTGAAACTTAGAGTCTCCGCAACAGTGCAGAAGACTTGTAATCTGGTGTCGGTCATTCCCCACGCTTTAACTTCTCAACGTACCGGTCTATTTTGCGAAGCTCGGAAGGAATATTGATAGTCTGAGGACAGTCGGTAACGCACTGCCTGCAGCCGATACAGTGATTTGCCTGGCGGAGCTTGGGCACACTGCGGTCATAACCGATCAGAAAGGCACGGCGGGCCTTGCGGTAGTCATTGTCCTCGGCAGAAGAGACAATATTTCCTTCATTGATACATTTATTGTAGTGGGCAAAAACAGAAGGAATATCTATCCCGTAGGGGCAAGGCATACAATATTTGCACCCTGTGCAGGGTACAGTCGGAAAACCGGTCAACTCCTCGGCTGTCTCCTCAAGCAGATCAAATTCTTCCTGATTAAGCGGATTAAGAGGGGAGAATGTGCGCAGGTTGTCCTGAAGATGCTCCATATAGGTCATTCCGCTGAGCACAGTCATAACATTGGGGAAGGAACCTGCAAATCTGAAAGCCCATGATGCCACACTCTGCTGCGGATAACGTTCCAGCAACTGCTCATTCAAGTGATCGGTCAGATTGGAGAGGCGTCCGCCCAAAAGAGGCTCCATTACCACGACAGGGATGTTGCGCTGGGCCAGCTCTCCGTAGAGGTACTCGGCACGCACATTCCCTTCGGTTGCGTGGCGGTAATCAACATAGTTCATCTGTATCTGTACAAAGTCCCATTTTATATCGTTGTGCAAAGAGAGCATATAGTCAAAGACTTTTACATCTCCGTGAAATGAAAATCCGAGGTGACGGATACGTCCGGCTTCGCGCTCTTTAAGCAGGAACTCAAGTAAGCCGTTATCAAAAAAACGCTGCATCAAAAGGTCCATACCGCTTCCTCCTCCAAGGTTGTGAAGCAGATAATAATCAATATGGTCAGTCTGAAGGGACTTAAAAGAGTTGCGGTACATCTCCACCGAGGCATTAAGAAGTTCTTTCCCCTTCATACCGCCAAGGGCCAGACGATGGTTGGACATCTTGGTGGCGATATAATAACTGTCGCGTGAATGGCGACTTAAGGCGATGCCTGTGGCTTTTTCTGAGAGTCCGCGGCAGTACATAGGAGCCGTATCAAAGTATGTGATACCATGCGCAAGCGCAAAATCCACAAGTCCATTGACTGTCTCCTGATCAATAATCTCCTGATCACCTCCATTCGGATCGGCAATCATAGGCCAGCGCATGCAGCCGTATCCGAGTAGTGACGGCCTGTCCACAATCGCGGGAAAATCGTGATGAGACATTTTATCGGTTGGAATTTCCCCTTGAGGTGAACCTTGCGTGACAGTGCCAATTTTTGTCTTGCATCCTGTCAGGGCTACAGTCGTAGCAGCTGCTCCAAGCCCGAATATTTTAAGAAAATTTCTACGGTCAATACCTTGATTGTTATTTTTGCTCATAGTGTCAAACATTTAGTTCTGTCCATATCTTCACAAAGGTAGTAATTTTCAAAACTTTTGCATCAACTCCCAATCCTTTTTTTGACATCTGCCATGAGGCATATTTTTTGCATACTATTAGCATTTTTTTGCAGTTTTTGAGAAAAGTTTGCGTCTAATAGAACAAAATATTATTAACCAATATAAATGATGAAGAGAATAACTCTAATTATCGTTGCTTTATTTGCAACATTCATGGCATTCGCACAAGTCAATCCGAATGCGCCGCTTGAGAAAGATCCGGCTGTAAGATACGGACAACTCGAAGACGGACTTACTTATTACATCAGGCACAATGAACTTCCTGCCAACAGGGCAGAGTATTACCTGCTTACAAACGTAGGTGCTATCCAGGAGACTCCTGCACAGGCAGGTCTTGCACACTTCCTTGAACACATGGCACTTAACGGTACTCAAAATCTTCCGGGCAAAATGATGCTTGATTACTTTCAGTCAATCGGAGCCAGCTTTGGTGGCAACATCAATGCCTCAACAGGTGTAGAGCAGACTATGTATATGTTGAACAATATTCCTACCACCCGTCAGGGTATCATTGATACGGCTCTTTTAATTATGCACGATTATTCCGGATATGTTACCAACGACCCTGTTGAAATTGACAAGGAAAGGGGCGTGATTATCGAAGAGTGGCGTACTCGCAGAACTGCCGACTGGAGAATGATGGAGAAGCAGTGGGAATATCTTTATGAAGGTTCAAAATATGCGACCTGCAATATTATCGGTACTAAGGACAATCTTGAAACTTTCCCTGCAAAGGAGCTTCAGGATTTCTACAAGACTTGGTATCGTCCGGACCTTCAGGCAATTGTTATTGTAGGTGATGTTGACGTTGATGCTGTTGAAGCTCAGCTTAAAGAGTTGTTTAAAGATATTCCGGCCCGCGAAAACCCTCAGCCAAAAGAGTCTTACATTATTCCTGAAAATGCTGAACCTATCGTAGGTATCATCACCGATCCGGAGGCAAGAAACACTTCCATCGGCATGTTTGTTAAGTCACAGCCTATGCCTAAGCAGTATAAAGCTCTTGGCGTGGGTCTTATGACAGAGGCTATCGAAAATGTTATAGAGAGTATTTTGTCAGAAAGATTCAGCGATATTGCTGCAAAGCCGAATGCTCCATTCCTAGCAGCTTCAGCAGGTTTTACACCACTTGTACAGACTTGTGAAGCCTTTTCTGTCGGAGTTAACTCTAAGGACGGTGAGGCACTTACTGCCTTTAACGCAGCTTTGATGGAGATTAAAAAAGCACAGCAATTCGGTTTTACTCAGGCAGAGTATGACCGGGCAAAGACTGAGATCTTGAGATCGGCAGAGCGCAGGACTACAAATGCGGATTCCCGTAAAAACTCCGAGTACATCTCCGACTACTACCTTGATTTCTTTAGAGGAGAGCCGTATATGACTCCTGAATATGAAGAAAATCAGTTAAAAGGATACCTTTCCATGATCTCTGTTGATCAGATCAATCAGATTATGGCATCTCTTCCAATGGATAAAAATATGGTTATCCTGTACACAGCCCCTGAAAAGGAGGGTCTTGTACAACCTGCCAAAGAGGATATTCTCAAGGTGCTTGATGATGTTAAGTCGGCTACAGTGGAGGCAAATGCTGCTGAAGAGGTATTTGAACCGCTTGTTGATGCTTCTGCCTTGAAAGGTTCACCTGTAAAGAAAGAGGCTAAAGGCCAATTCAATTCTACTGTCTGGACATTGAAAAACGGCATCAAGGTGATCGTTAGACCTTCTGATTACAATAAAGATGAAGTTTTGTTCTCACTTTCGGTTGACGGTGGTACTTCACTTATTCCGGAAGAAGATATGCCATCATTCGACGATAATGTACTTTACTTCTATGAGAGCCTTTGCGGGGTGTCCAAATTCCCTCAGACTACATTAAGCAAGATGTTGACAGGTAAGGTTGTCAGAGTATCTCCTTCAGTTGATGAGATTACCCACGGCCTAAGCGGCAGCTGTTCTCCAAAAGACTTTGAGACGATGATGCAGTTGGCTTATTTGCAGATATGTGAACCTCGTTTCGTTGAGGATGAGTTCGCTCCGGGGATGGCTCAAATGCGTTCAATTGTTCCTAATCTTGAGAAACAGCCGAATTATGTTGTAAGTAAAGAGTATATTAAGACTGCTTTCAATTCCCCTCGTAAACAGGTTATTTCAACAGAATCACTTGATAAAGTATCTTTTTCCGCTCTTGAAAAGTCATACAAAACCTTGTTTTCAAATATGGCAGGTGCAACCGTCATCATCACGGGTAATGTTGACTTGAATACCATCAAACCTCTTGTAGAAAAATACATCGGTTCACTTCCTGTCGCTCGCAAGGAGAGCAAATATGTCGATCATAACCTTGAGTATGTTCCGGGTGTTGTGGAAAACGTCTTCTCTTATGATATGCAGACCCCTAAGACTACTTCATTGATGGTCTTTAGCGGCTACACCGACTACAATTTTGAAAACATTATGTTGTCACAGGCTCTCCAGTATGTTATGAACTTGGTTTACACCGACAGCATCAGAGAGGAAGAGGGCGGTACGTACGGTGTAGCTGTACAGTGCAGCCTTACATCAAGACCTAAACATCAGGAGTCATTTTTACTCCAGTTTGATGCCGATCCTGACAAGGCTGAACGTCTGCTTGATTTGGCTGTTAAAGGGTTTGAGAATATCGCCAAGAACGGTCCTACAGCTGAACAGATGACTATGGTCAGAGAAAACTTTATTAAGAGAGTTCCTGAAAACAGAATCACTAACGGTTACTGGGCAAGATCTATCAGCACATATTACAAAACAGGTGTCGATGTCGATACAGACAGAGAAGCTGTCATCAACGGTATCACCGCTGAAAAGATTCAGAAGTATGCTGCCGGTTTGCTTCAGCAGGGCAACACAATTAAGATAGTTATGACCCCTGCTGCCAAATAGTAATCGATACTTATTAGCTAAAAAAGAGGGTGACTAAATTTACTTTTTAGTCACCCTCTTTAATATACCTGGTGGGTTGTTATGCTTTAGTGATTCTTTCAAGCCACTTAACCATACCGAGCATTACCCCGGCTGAGATAAGGCAGACAACCATAAAGACTGTCCAGCACATCCATTGAGACTTGAAGCTGTTGTACATCAAAGGTCCGATCCAGATCAAAAGGTTACCGCATGCGGTTGCACCCAACCACAAGCCCTGGCAAAGGCCCTGCAGATTCTTAGGGGCAACTTTCGATACGAATGAAAGACCGAGTGGAGAGATGAACAACTCTGCTACCGTCAGGAAGAAGTATGTAACGATCAATACCCATGGTCCGATTTTCATCGCTCCCTGTTCTGCTACGCTCATAGATCTGAAGGCTGTTCCTGAAGGGAAACCATTGGATGAAGCAACGATAGTCAGGAACAGATATGCCATAGCTGCGATCATCATACCGAGTGCAATCTTACGAGGGGTAGAAATAGATTTGCCTCTCTTTCCGAGAGCACCGAAAATCCACATGATGATAGGAGTCAATACAATTACAAAGAATGGGTTGACAGCCTGCCAAATCTCAGGTGGAATCTTTGATGTATTTACGAAGTCACGTGCAAATACGGAAAGTGACTGACCGTTCTGGTGGAATGAGAACCAGAAGAAGATAGCTATGCCGAGTACGGCAAACAGAGCATAAAGCCTTTGCTTAATCTCTTTAGCCATGGCAGCTTTCTCTTCAGGAGAATATTGAGCAACCTCTTTGTCGGACTTCTTTGCAGGAGTAGGCATTCTCTTCTTAGTGCAAATAAATATACACAGTGAGAGAGCCATAGCTGCTACGGAAGCGAAGAATGAGAAGTGAACACCCGTATTGAAGATATCAAGATATTTGGCGCAAAATGCCGACAAATCGGTAATTGCGATGTTGCCGATGTTAACCTCAGAGACAAGCGTCTGGAGACTCTCCATACTTGCTGCAGCCATTCCGGCAGCATTGTTAAGGTATTCATGGCAAAGTGCAGGAAGACCGGCATTGTAAGCCAAGCCGTTCTGGCCTAACCACCAACTTCTTAGAAGCGGTGCTACGAAAGGAGCGATTAAACCGCCGATATTGATAAATACGTAGAAAATCTGGAATCCTGAGTCTCTTCTACCCTTTATAACTTTCATCTCTTCATCGTTCTTACCGTCAGCAAGAGCCTGAGCCTCCATATTGTCATACATTTGGCCGACAATTGCCTGTAAGTTGCCTTTAAACAGACCGTTACCAAAAGCAATCATAAGCAGAGAAAGACAGGTGAAAGGCAGTAACCATGAAGTGTTACCGGATGTAGCGGTGATAGGAATAGCAAGAAGCAGATAGCCTAATGCCATAATTATCAAGCCGGTCATGATGGTCCCCTTATAATTCTGCTTTTTGTCGGCAATAATACCGCCGACAAGGCTTAGAACGTAAATCAGAGTGTAGAAAATAGAATAAATGAGACCGCTTGTCTGGTCACTTAATCCAAATTTTGAACATAAGAAGAGTAGCAACACAGCATTCATGATGTAGTAGCCGAATCTTTCGCCCATATTACTCAGAGCTGCTGCCAACAATCCTTTGGGATGATTTTTAAACATAAGTAAGTTTTTAAATTATTTGTAAAATAGTAATTAATTTACGGTGTAGCGCATGAATTTTGCAGAAAAACATACGTATAAGATACAAAGATATGAAATTTTGTAAATCTTCATTGCTTTTTATAAAGAATTGGTAACTTTGTCAGAATAAAGATGAAATCAACATGAGAACATTACTAAAATTTGGATTGTGTGCACTTGTAGCGAGCTTTTCAATTACATTATTTGCTCAGCAGCAAGAGGCCAGTTACCCTGCCGGTACTGTAATCTACTCTTTGCCTTCTACCTCTATTACATTTGTAGTCGAGGCTGTAAAAGAGACATTTACCGCAGGTCCTTATGCTCAATATGCACAGAAATACCTCGGCACCGAGGCCAAAACAGAGGATGCCGTAACATACAACTTAAGTTCCATTGAGATCTTTCCCTACCTTGAGGCAGATCCGAATGTCCGCATCCCTATCAACCTGAGTGGCAAGGGGATTTCTGCTGCCAATTTCCTTCAATTCTGTTCACAGGGGCTGATTGTAACCTCAGACAGTTATACAGGCAAGCCTGAGTCATGGAGATTCCCTTCCATTGCTACAAATGACAAATTTGCCGGCAAGGGAGTAGGAGGCAATCTGACAACCACAGCTACGACCCTCTATAAAACCGTCAACACCGACAACGGCTTCAAGCGGATTGCCGTTCAGCAAAATCAGGTAATAGAAAAGTCCACAGAGGCCAAGGCTGAAGAGGTCTCCAAGAGCATCTTCGATTTACGCAAGCAGAGACTTCAGATTATCACGGGTGATACCGATGCCACCTTTAGTGGAGAGGCTCTGGGGGCAGCTGTAGCTGAAATAAACAGATTGGAGCAGGAGTATTTGAGCCTCTTCTTAGGCCACACGGAGAGTTCCAGCCAAAAGATGAATTTTGATGTCGTGCCGAAGGCCGACAATGCCAAACAGATATACGTGGCGTTTCGTATTTCCGAGAGTCTCGGACTTCTTCCGGCCAACAATATGTCCGGCAGACCGATAGTGCTTGAGCTCACAATAGATCCTGCTTCCGTTTCCGCAGGGACAGCCATCTCAACCACAAACGGTAAGAGCAGGGAGCCGCAGCTTGTGTATTACAGGGTTCCTGCTATTGCTACCGCAAAAATACTTGACGGACAGTCGATGCTGCTCCAGACAAGAATCCCCGTATATCAATTGGGTGCCGTACGAGCCTTCCCAATAGAGACCATGATAAAATAATAAACACAAAATAGATTAAGAACCAATATTATGACAATTTCTGATTTAAATCCGCAGAGAGTTTGGAAAAATTTCTACTCTTTGACACAAATTCCGCGTCCTTCAAAAAAAGAGGGTAAAGCTGTTGCTTTTCTTGAAAAATTCGGTAAAGACTTAGGCCTTGAGACCATAAAGGACCAACTTGGCAATATTATCATTCGCAAACCTGCTACTAAGGGAATGGAAAATCGTATGGGCATCATACTCCAGGCACATATCGATATGGTTCCTCAAAAGAACAACGATAAAGTGCATAACTTTGAGAAAGATCCTATAGAGCCGCGTATTGTTAAGCAGGATGGTGAAGACTGGGTATATGCAACAGGTACAACTCTTGGCGCAGATGACGGTCTTGGATGTGCTGTTGCAATGACAGTACTTGAGGCTAAGGACTTGGTTCATGGCCCTATTGAGGCCCTTTTCACAATCGATGAAGAGACGGGTATGACCGGGGCACGGGGTCTTAAAGCAGGCCTTTTAAAGGGCGACATCCTCGTCAACTTGGACTCTGAGACTGAAGGCGAACTTTATGTGGGTTGTGCAGGCGGTCTTGATGCTACGGCAGTGTTCAAATACAAAGAGGAAGAGCTTCCTAAAGGATATAAAGTATTTGAAGTTAAGGTTAAAGGCCTTCGCGGCGGACACTCAGGCATGGAGATCAATGAGGGTAGAGGTAATGCCAACAAGATAATGGCACGTATTCTTCTCCACCTTTTGAGAGATCTGAAATGTAAGTTGGTATGCATTGAGGGGGGTAACCTTAGAAATGCCATTCCTCGTGAAGCTGATGCAAAAGTTGCAATTCCTAAGGAAAATGTAGAGGCTGCTCAGGCGTGGGTTGACCAGGTATTTGCAGAGGTTAAAAATGAGATTTCAATCATCGACCCTAACGTTGAGATATTTATGCAACCGGCAACTGCCAAAAAGGTTATGGCCGGCAACGTGGCTCTTAAGATGGTTAAGTCAGTATGTGCCTGCCCTAATGCAGTTGACAGAATGAGCCTTGCCATGGAAAACCTTGTTGAGACTTCCAACAATCTTGCTATTGTTAAGTCTGAAGATGGTAAGATCTTTGTTAAATGCTTGATGCGTGGTTCTATTGATTCAGCTAAATTGGATTTGAGTGAATCTATCCGTGCAGCATTTGAACTTGCGGGCGCAAAAGTTTCAATGACAGGCGGATATTCAGGATGGCAGCCGAATATGGGTTCTCCTATCTTGAAGACCATGAAAGCAATTTACAAAAAACTTTACGGTAAGGAAGCTGCTGTGATGGCAATTCATGCCGGTCTTGAGTGTGGTATTCTGGGAGGAACTTATCCTAATTGGGATATGATCTCTTGCGGTCCGACACTGAAGTCTCCTCACTCTCCAGATGAAAGAGTATATGTACCTTCAGTTGACAAGTGGTGGAAATTTATCGTTGCAGTGTTGGCAGATGCTCCTAAAAAGTAATTTTAATTTGCCAATTCGACAATAATAGCTATATTTGCAGCCCTTTTGGACAATCCGAAAGGGCTTATTTATTATAAATTAAATACTTAAAAATGTTAAAACAGTACGAAACCGTTTTCATTGCAACTCCCGTTTTATCTGAAGCCCAGATGAAGGAAGCGGTTGCCAAGTACACCGGCCTCATCACAGCTGATGGTGGCGAGATTGTGTACGAAGAGGACTGGGGGCTTAGAAAGCTGGCTTACCCTATCCAGAAAAAGACTACAGGATTCTACCATTTGATTCAGTTCAAGGCTAACCCTGAGTTTATAACAAAATTTGAGATACAGTACAAACGTGATGAACGTATCATCCGTTTCCTGACTGTCGCTTTGGACAAAGACGCTGAAGCTTACGCTGAAAGACGTCGTTCAAAATTGAGCGGATCAGCTCCTGCAGCACAACCTGCCGAAGCTGCGTCTCAGGAAGCAACAACTAACGAATAAAGGAGATTATATTATGGCACAACAAGATGATATCCGCTATCTGAACCCTCCTACAGTTGAGGTCAAGAGAAAAAAATATTGCCGTTTCAAAAAAGCAGGCATTAAGTATATTGATTATAAGGATGCCGAATTCCTGAAGAAATTCTTGAATGAACAGGGCAAAATCCTTCCTCGCCGTATTACCGGTACTTCTTTGAAATATCAAAGAAAGGTCTCTCAGGCAATCAAAAGAGCAAGACATTTAGCTTTGCTCCCTTACGTAACCGATTTATTGAAATAGGAGGATATTATGGAAATTATATTGAAACAGGACGTTAAAAATCTTGGTCACAAAGACGATATCGTAGTAGTAAAGGATGGTTATGGAGCTAACTTTTTGATTCCTCAAGGAATGGCGATCATGGCTACTCCAACCGCCAAGAAGATCCATGCTGAAAACATGAAGCAGCGCGCTCACAAAGAGGCTAAGATTCGTGAAGATGCTGAGGCTCTTGCAGCTAAGCTGGAAGGTATTACAGTTAAGGTTGCTACCAAAGTCAGTTCGACAGGTAAAATCTTCGGTTCTATCAACAATATTCAGGTCGCTGATGCTCTCGCTGCTATGGGACATGAAGTTGATCGCAAGAATATTACTATCATAGGCGAAGAAAACATTAAAGAGGTTGGCACTTATGACGCTGTCATCAAATGCTACCGTGAGACTAAAGCCAATATCAAGATTGAAGTTGTAGGCGAAGAGTAATCTTCTGCTTACTTGATACATAGCGAGAGGGTGACTATTTTAGCCACCCTCTCTTGTTTTTTCATTGTAGCCTGTATCCGTCGCCCACAGCTCGCACACCACAGCTGTACACCACAGCCTGTACACCACAGCCTGTACATCATAGCTTGTACACCATGGTTTGCACGTTGCACCTCATACACATAGCTCGCACCAACATCGTTTTCCACTCCCCGTCGCCGTTATTTGTAGATAGTTTGGTGATTGACGTTTGTCTTTTTTTGGCTCCGCGATGTTCGGAGCCAAAAATCACCAAGTCGTATAGTGTGACCGTGTTACAAAAAACGCCCAAATGGAGCGAACCGTCTTTTCTGAAAAAGTCGGCACAAAAGCATACAAGCGGGAGTCGTATAGGAGTCAGCTAACGGGAATACAACAATAGTTTCACGGTAAGTCAAGGGATTTATCGGGCAACAATTTGTCTGATATATTCTGAATACCAATACGATACAATGAATAGGGGGCGCAACTGCATGTGGCTACAGATGTTTTCAGTTCGAATTATTGGTACATTTGATTTTTCAAACTAACTGATATGCGTAAAATTTGCTTTCTCATTCTAATAACAGTTCCTCTTCTTTCGTGCTATGCGGCTCGGCAAGATCCGACAAAATATAACATAGATCAATTGATTGCCGACTATAATTTTAAAAAGGCAATCGTACAAATCGACAGTTTGTTGCTTTCTTATCGGGACACGACTGCTATTGTTCAAGATTTAACAGCCGTTATGCAGGAAAAGGAATGGGTACTCAAGAAGAGCGGTTGCCTTAAGAAGTTGTATCGCTACAATGAAGCAATTGATGTGCTTTCCGAATGGAATGGGCGTTATGCCGAGATTACTGATAATGTGGATTGGAAGGTTACAACAGAGCTTGCCGAGTGCTACGCTTTGATGGGAGATTATGAGACTGCATTGTCCTCATATTACTTTTTAAGCACTGCCGCTCCAAGTAACACATACTACTCTCTCCAAATACTTTCGTTACTGTATCGCATGGAGCAATATCCGGCAGCTATTTCTCAGGCAAAAAGCATCCTTACAGGAGATTCTACTCATATTTCAACTCTTTCTTATCTGGCAAACAGCTTCAACAAATTCGGAATAGCCGATTCCGCAGTGGTCTATTATGATAAAATGCTTGTAATAAATCCGTTTGATGTAGAAACAATTAATAAAAAATCAAATATACTGCTGTCTCAAAAAAGAGAAAATGAGGTAATAGCTCTGACAAACGACTATTTGTCGCAAGACTCTACTAATCTGACAATTAATGCAATAAATGGTATTGCCTTACATTTGAAAAATGCCTACAACGAGTCAAATGCGGTTTTTATGAGAATGCTTCGGCTCGGAGATGAATCATACAGCACCAATTATTATATCGGTCTCAATTACTTTTTCCTAAATAAAGAATTTCAGGCCGAACCGTATTTTGCCGAGGCGTACAGTCAAGACTCCTCAGACGTAAACTTAGTCTATTATTATGCCTCATCAAAGTCATGGCAGAAATACCGCTTTAATGAAGCTAAAAGGCTATATGACAAGGCTCTACACATGCTTGCTCCTGACAGCGCCATGATGTTTAAGGTCTATTACGGCTACGCGAGTGGCTGCTACAGAACTAATGACTACAAGAGTGCACTGGAATATTATAAGCTGTGCCTTAACTACAATCCGAGCTACTATGCGGTCTACTCTTCGATGGGATACTGCTATGAGATGCTTAATGATCTTGAAACCTCCGTTTTATACTACGAAAAGTATTTAAAATTTGCCAAACCAGGCAGTAAAAACTACAAAGCGGCCAAGGAGCGCCTCGAAGATCTGAAGGGAGAGCTCTTTATGCGGCAAAAATAACAGATCCGCACCCAGCCGTTTTTCTGTTAAGATTGTAATGACGTGAAATATTATACAGAGGAAAAATATGTGTGAGTTGTACCTGCAGCATGATATCGGTACTGTTTTTTAACTATTTTTGCCGTATGATACGTAAGAGATATGCTTTAAATGTTGCGCTGATGCTTTGCATTTCGTCGGCGCTGTATGCCCGATCGGGTAAATATGCAATCATAGGAAAATGGGTTAATGAGCACGAGGATTCTAAAGTGGAGTTTTACGTGGGGGCCGACTCTACATTGCATGCAAAGTTGATTTGGGTAAAAAATGAGAGGAAGAAGGAGCGTGAGGGGATGGTTTTCATTAAGGGGATGGTCTATGACGAGGAACAAAACCGGTGGCTAACTGAATATATGTATTCTCCTGACCATAAGATGGTGGCGAAGGGGATTCTCTGGATAGATGAGGATGGAGTACTTAATGTCCGTGGCAAGAAGTTAGGTATATCTGCTGTCGAGAAATTCTACCGTATCGAGTAGAGGCGTTTACTCTGTTGTAGGGAGCAATATCTGTGCTTTTGCAGGGTGGTCTTCGCCACTCAGATCGTCAAGTGCAGAGTGATGCAGGGTGACATGGTAATGGTGTCTGTCAGCATCTGCTCATTATGATGTTAGTATGTGGCGTATTATTGCGCAGTGCAAAGAGTTGATATTGACGATTAAAAGTGCCATTTCAGCGCAACAGTCGGGATGGCGCACCAGGCGTCAGGCAACATCAAATCGTATGTCACACGGACCTCGCCTCCGATAGCAAGGTTGAAGTCTTTGGCTACGCCTTTAAAGGCATTCAAATTGACCCAAAGTTGAGGCTCCGCTATAAACTTGAACCCGGAAAATTCCCATGCATCCAGATAGCCGATCAGCGTAACCTTTGACTTGGCGAGGTCAAACATCCAGAATCCTGAAAACTTGGGACTGCTCTTTTGGGTCTGTCCCACATTGTACAGATACATTATTGTAGCTGTCAGACAACTCTTTTTGCTTGGACTCAAATAGGTATAAGTCGGGCCTATATCAAACATGTGATGGCTGAGAGATGAACCGCAATACTCGAGTCTGACTGAAATCGGCCCTTTCCAGAATTGCAATTCACGCTCAAACTCCCAGTAAGTACGCGAGATCTTGTCGTGCGAATAATCAAAATCCACAAGGATATAATTGCTTCCCCAGCGATCTCTGCCGGAGTATTCGATGGTGGTGGTTATGTCGGATCCGGACTTGGTCTGTTCGTAAAATTGATGACCGTAGTTGTAGTGAAATTGGAAGTTGAGTTGCGCATGGAGTGCAAATGTGCCACATAGCAGCAGAGTCAATAACAGGAGAACTCGCCTCATAGTTTAATTTGTTATGGATTAAGACCATAAAAGTAGAAAATAAAGGTTACTTTTGCAAAAATTATTAAACTGCGTTACCACTGTGTGCTTGAACACCACGTAAAAAACAAGACAAATGAAACAAAAAGTATCTATTCCCTTTATGTTGTTGGGCATCCTTTTCTGCGTATGCCTGATCACTTCCAACCTGTTAGAGACAAAGGTTATACAAGTATTCGGACTTACTTTGACTGCCGGATTTCTTGTGTTCCCGATTTCATATATTCTTAATGACTGCATTGTTGAGGTGTGGGGCTTCAAAAAGGCGAGCCTCGTTATATGGTGCGGCTTCGCAATGAACTTCCTGGTCATGGCATTTACCGGAATTGCGGTGGCACTTCCGAGTGCTCCATTTTGGGAAGGAGCAGAGCACTTTAACTACATTTTCGGCTTGGCGCCGAGAATAGTTGTAGCAAGTCTGTGTGCCTTTTTAGTCGGTTCTTTTCTTAACGCGTATGTGATGAGTAAGATGAAAGTGAAGCAGGCAGGAAAGTCGTTTTCCGTCAGGGCTATAGCTTCAACGATAGTGGGAGAGACCTCTGATTCAATTATCTTTTTTCCGATAGCATTCGGGGGACTTGTGACATGGAAAGAGTTGCTAATCATGGCAGTTACGCAGGTGATACTCAAGTCCATGTACGAAGTGATAGTGCTTCCGCTTACTGTGACAGTGGTGAGAAAGATCAAAAACTACGAAGGAGTTGATGTTTATGACACCAATGTCTCCTACAACATATTCAAATTTACTAAATCATCTAAAAATGAGAGTCTTTCGTAAAATCCTCTTGTGGATACTTATTATCGTGGCGGCAATCGTGGCGACGGTTGCAATTGCTGCATCTCCTGTTGCCAAAAGATATGTGGAAGATCATGATACTCAGCTTGTAGGAAGAGAGGTGTCTGTTTGTAAACTGAGATTTAACATCTTCAACGGCAAGATAAAGTTTAGCAACCTTACGTTCTTCGAGGCTGACGCCCGCACAACATTTATGACGGTTGATACCTTTAACGTGCAGTGCAAGTTGCTGAAGCTGCTGGATAAAGAGGTTATTATCTCGCATGCATATATTAAATCGCTGAATGCTACGCTGTTGCAAGATGGGGATTCGCTGAACATCAATGATGTGATAGACTTCTTTACTCCGGCGCCGGATGCCCCTCCGGGTAAATGGAGCGTGGGTTTGAATGACATCAAAATTCGCACGAGCGACATCCTGTATAAGGACCTAGAGATGCATACAGATCTGAATATCAATAATTTGAATCTTAATGTACCTTCTCTCTATCTTTCAGGGGACAATGTAACCAACGCCGGTTTGGAATTTGACCTTTCCGATAACGGCCATTTTAAGATTGCTATGGATTACGGGATGGGGGACAGCCGTTTTGCCCTACTGCTTAATATCAAGAACTTGGGGATTGATATTGTGGCTCCATACATTCGGCAGGCGGTTAATGCGGGGGAGATAGATGGCCTGCTTTCTGCCGATCTGAAGATTGCCGGTAGCACAAGCCATTT